>DVLI01000010.1 GCA_018715595.1 Candidatus Caccoplasma merdavium
TTCTTCAAAGTGGTGCCACCAGGAATCGAACCGGGGACACTAGGATTTTCAGTCCTTTGCTCTACCAACTGAGCTATGGCACCATCGCTTTTGCGTGTGCAAATGTAGGGGTTTTTTTTTATTCTGCCTAATTTTTTGAGAAAAAAATGTCGAAATCGATGTTTTTTCTCGAGTAATCGGGAAATCGGATTCTTTTTTTCTCTTTTTGAGCCGTTTTTTCTATGGTGTCTTGAGTTGGCTCGGTATAGTCTTGTGCCGAAAACTTCGTCGACTTTTATTGTCTCTGCGCACAGCTTTTCCTATCTTTGTGACAAACTCTATCTATGGCATTGAAAATTTTGCATACGGCCGATTGGCATTTGGGTCAGACGTTTTATTCCTATGAACGCCATGACGAGCATGAAGCCTTTCTTTCGTGGCTGTGCGGGCAACTTGTCGCCCAGCGAGCCGATGTGCTCTTGATTGCGGGTGATGTTTTCGACACGCCCAATCCGTCGGCTCTTTCGCAACGCCTTTTTTATCGCTTCCTGCGTCGGGCGACCGAGGAGAATCGCACGTTGCAGATTGTCGTCATTGCGGGCAATCACGATTCTGCGGCCCGTCTCGAAGCTCCCGACCCGCTCTTTGAGGAGATGCGGGTGGTGGTGCGCGGTCTTGTGCGGCGCACCCCGGCGGGCGATATCGACCTCGACCGTCTCATTGTGCCGTTGGGTCACGCGCTTCACCCCGAGGCATATTGCCTGGCGGTGCCTTTCCTGCGGCAGGGCGACTACCCGCGTGCCGAGAATTATGGGCAGGGGGTAGCGGCGCTTTACCGGGCGTTGTGCGAACGGGCTTCCCGGCTGGGCAAACCTCTGGTGGCCATGGGGCATTTGCAGGCTACGGGGGCGGAGGTGTCGGAGAACGACCGTTCTGAACGAACGGTCATCGGCGGTCTCGAATGTGTGTCGCCTGAGGCTTTCGATGCGTCGCTCCGTTACACGGCGCTGGGGCATCTGCATCGCGCCCAACGGGTGTCGCGACGTGAAAATGTGCGGTATGCCGGGGCTCCGATACCGATGTCGTTTGCCGAGCGCAACAATCGTCACGGTGTGGTGTGTGTCACGCTCGACGGTGACTCGACCGCCATCGAATGGCTTCCCTTTGAACCGCCGGTGCCGTTGGTGTCGATAAGTGGGACAAGTGAGACGATTTTTGAGGCCATCGCTCAGTTACCCCAGGGCGAGGCCGATGCGCACGCTCCTTATCTCGAAATAAAGGTGCGTCTCACGCAGCCCGAGCCGTCGTTGCGCCGTCGCATCGAGGAAGCCTTGGTGGAGCGGCGGGTGCGTCTGGCGCGTTTGGCTCCGGAGTTGCCGGGGCAGGGAGCCGGCGGGGAGGCAGTCGCTTTTGCTGATGACTGGCAGGAGGTGTCGCCCATGCAGATTGCCCGGGAACATTATCAGAAAATCTATCAAACGGAAATGCCGGCAGAGATGACCACTTTGCTGCAACAGGTGATGAGGGAGGCGCAGCCATGAAGATATTAGCCATACGCGGGAAAAACCTCGCTTCGCTCGAAGGTGAATTTGCGGTCGATTTTACAAGCGAACCTCTTGCCTCGGCCGGCCTTTTTGCCATAACAGGGCCTACCGGCGCCGGAAAGTCGACGCTGCTCGATGCCTTGTGTCTCGCGCTTTTCGACAAGACACCCCGCATGAACCGGGCGCGGGAAAACGGTGTGCTGCTGCCCGATGTCTCCGACAAGACCCTCTCGCAGAACGACTGCCGCTCGTTGTTGCGGCGGGGAACAGCCGAGGGGTATGCCGAGACCGATTTTCAGGCGCTCAACGGCGATCTTTATCGGGCCCGTTGGGCTGTGCGTCGGGCCCGGGGGCGTGCCGAGGGGTCGTTGCAGCCTTCGGAGATGCGGCTTTACAATCTCTCCACCGGTGTCGAAGAACAGGGCGGAAAAGGGGAGATTTTGCGTCGCGTCACCCAGTTGCTGGGACTGACGTTCGACCAGTTCACACGGGCGGTGCTGCTGGCCCAGGGCGACTTCGCCACCTTCCTCAAAGCCCCCGAGGAGGAAAAGGCCGACCTGCTCGAAAAACTCACGGGAACCGAGATATATTCGCGCATATCGCAACTCCTGTACCAGCGCAACAAGGAGATGCAGGAGCGTTACAACGACCTCTCCCGGCAACTCGAACTGATTCCTTTGCTCACCGCCGAGGAGCGGGCGGCTTCTGCCGCGGAGCTTGGCGCCTGCCGCTTGGCCGAGGAAGAGTCGTCCAAGCGTTGCGAGGCACTTAAAGGACAGCTGCGTTGGCTCGATGAGCGAGCCGGGTTGGCGGCTCGTCGTCGTGAGGCCGACGTCGAGCATGAAAAGGCGCGGGCGGCCTATGATGAGGCGGCCCCGCGCCGGGAATATATCGGCCGTTATGATTTGGTGCAGGAGATACGAGATGACTACCAGTCACTGCGTCTCTGCGAGGAGACTCGAAAGTCGGAACAGACCCGCCTCGATGCACTGGCCGTCGAGAGTCGCCGGTGTGCCCAGGATTTGGCACGGAAAGAGGCGCAACGAAAAGACGTGGAACAGAAACGCCTCCTCCTGAGAACCGATTGGGACGCCTCGGCTCCCGAACGTCTTCGCGCCGCGGAACTCGATACCCGGCTGGCGGTGAGCCACCAGGCTCTCACCGCCGCCCGGAAGAGTTGCGAGAAAGCCTCTGCCGACCTGGCTGCCGCGCGGAAAATGCGCCTCGACCGCCAATCGGCTCTCGAACAGGCCCGCCAAGACCTTGCCTCTATCGAAACGTGGCAGGCGAAGAACCGCGACTACGAGCCATTGGTCGGCCATCGTGCCCTCATCAAGGAGCTGCTCTCGGATTATTCCCGTCTGGTGCGGGAACGTGCGGCCGAGGAGCACATGCAGGCCGATAATGCCAAATTGTTGCAGAACTATGAGACGGAGTTGGCCGCCCAGCAGGAGGAGAACCGGCACCTCGATACCATCATGCCGAGCGAGGTCTATCTGCTTCGGACCCGCTTGGTCGAGGGGGAGCCTTGCCCCGTTTGCGGCAGTCCCCATCATTATTTGACCGCCAAGGAGGCCAAGACCTTGCGGGAGGAGGAGCTCGAACGCCAAAAGAAGGAGACTTCGCAAAGAATCGAGACGCTGACCCGTCATGTCGAAAATGCCCGTCAGGCCGATGTGTTGCACCGTTCCCGCATCGAGAGTTACCGCCGGCAAGAGACGGAGCGTTCCCAAAAGCTCGATGAGCTGTTGCACCTCCTTGTCCCGGCTTGGCGCCAGGAAGAACAACTCGATGCACGCCTCGATGCCTATGCCGCCTCGTGGAATGACAAACAGACGGCGCGGGTGCGCTTGCAGAGCCTTGTCGAGTCCCTCTCGGGAGAGCTGCCGGCCTTGGACGAAAACCTGAAAAAGCTCGAATCCATCGAAAAAAACGAACGTCACTCCCTCGATGCGGCGTGCCGCTCGCACGAGGAGTTGCAGACATGCCGTCGTTCTTTGCTGGGAGGAAAACCGTTGCCCGACGTCGAAGCCGCGCATGAACGCGAAACCCGTCGTCTCGACGAACAATGGGCGGAGGAAAATCGCCTCTACAACGAACTCAACAGCCGGGCCGAGCATCTCAACGGCACCATGTCGCAACTGAGTCGCCATCTCTCCGATTTGCAACAGCAGTCCAAGGCCGGGCAGCGACGCATCGAGGAGTGGCTCGACACCCACCGCACGATAACGGCATCGATGCTGTCGGAGTTGATGTCTCATACCCCGGCCTGGGTGGCCGAGGAGAAAAAGAGCCTGGCTCTTTTGCAGGAACAGCTCTCGGCCTCGGCCACGCGATGCAAGGAAAGAGCCGAAGCGTTGCTTCGGCACGAAACGCAGCCCGACAAACCTTCGCTCGACGACCCGGCCCTCTTGCAGCAGCAACTGGCCGAGCAGTCGGCCCTTCTGCGCCAACAAAGCGCCCGCATGGCCGAGATACAGGCTCGCCTCGATGCCGACGACAAAAACCGGCAGGCGACGGCCCATCTTGTCGAGCAACAGGCGGCGCTCGTGCCCGAAAAACAAAACTGGGAGCGACTCAATGAGCTTTACGGTTCGGCCGACGGGCAGAAGTTCCGTCGCATAGCGCAGGGTTATACCCTCGACCGCCTGCTGCTTTATGCCAATCTGCATTTACGCGGCCTTTCGTCGCGTTACACGCTGCAACGGGTCTCCCGGTCGCTGGCGTTGCAGGTGGCCGACAACGACATGTTGGGCGAGATACGCAGTGTGCACACCCTTTCGGGCGGTGAGTCGTTCCTTATTTCGCTGGCGCTGGCGTTGGGGCTCTCGTCGCTCTCGTCCTACCGCATGAATATCGAGTCGCTCTTCATCGACGAGGGCTTCGGTTCGCTCGATGCCGACACCCTGCGCACCGCCATGGAAGCTCTCGAACATTTGCAGATACAAGGCCGCAAGATAGGCGTCATCTCGCACGTTGCCGAGATGACCGAGCGCATACCCGTGCAGGTGCAGGTCGAACGCGTCTCCAACGGGTGCAGTCGAGTGCGGGTGGTGGAGACATAGCATTGACCGGCATTTGAAATGTCGGAATAAAATTTTTCCCGAATATATGTTTGATAAATTCAAATCAAAACATTACCTTTGCGCACGCAAAGCCAATCGGGGTGTAGCACAGTTGGCAGCGCGCCACGTTCGGGACGTGGAGGTCGGAAGTTCGAGTCTTCTCACCCCGACACAATACCTCGCAACTATTTGATTATCAGATAGTTGCGAGGTATTTGATTTTTCAGCCGGGACAAAAACGAGACCCTCATGCGGCTTTGGGAATTCTTCTTTCCCATGTGTGAGAGCCGTAAGGGGATATGTGTGTCGAAATGAATCGGGAAGGGGAGCCTTGTGGAAAAGGCGGCCGGTTATGTCGATGTGTTTTTATGAGCCTTTGATTTTCCCGGGAATCAAACAAGGGACGGGAGAGGTGATGTCGTAAGTAGGGCAACTCCGTCGAAATTAATGAAAAAAAGAGTACGGATTAACAAATCCGTACTCCGGCAGCATCAATAAACATCAATTTCTATAAAATCATTATCGTCTATTAATTTATTGAATTTTCTGAATTTGAAGGATAATATGATGCGGAATATGCCATATAAGATGAATGATATTCCAATGAAAACGAGAATAAAGATTCCGCCATATATGGGGGGTAACCAAGTATATGAAGAAGCCGATCAAACTCAGAATGCTGCACCCCAGCAACCAGCCCCAGCCCCTGATGGGAATTTTTGAGAGTTCACAGGATTCTATCGTGTCGCTGTCGGTCGGTTTTTTATTTCAGTCGGTAGATGCAGTGGTTCTTTTGCGGGGTGGCGAATTTTTTGAAAAACTGGCGGGCGGCCAGTCGGTAGACCAGTCCGCCGAAGTGTTTGGCCCGTTGGGGGCATACCGCGATGCAGTGGGCGCAGGAGAGGCATTTCCCTGGGTCGAGATGCCGCGGGTTTTCTTTGTCGATGGCTCCGGCCGGGCATTGTGCGGCGCAGATACCGCAACCGTTGCAGTGCCGGTTGGTCTTGGGTTTCAGCGGCGGATTCATCGTGGGGCGGTAGGGATAGTTACCCGGCACGTCGATGCGGGGTGATGTTGCCCATTCGGGGTGGGTCGACAGCCATTGCCGGCTTTCTTTCCCGAATTGTTTGGCTTCGGCCAGGTCGGCGGCATCGGGGCGTCCTGCGGCTACGCGGGGGAAGATGGAGTGCTGGGCGATGAAAAGCCCGGCCGAGATGACCGAGAAGCCTTGTTTCTCGACTCGGTCGCGCAGTTCGCGCAAGGCGTCGTCGTAGTGGCGGTTGCCATAGACGCAGGCGATGATGGCGGGCGTCTTTTCACCGTGTATCTGTTCCAATGCTTTCGTGGCCGGTTGTGGTATGCGGCCGGCGTAGACGGGCATGACGAAGAGGGCTGTTTCGCAGGCCGGGATTGTAACGGCTTCTTTCGGAGCCTGCAACAGCAGGTCGTGGAAGCGTATGTCGGGATTCCCGATTCCGGTTGCGATGGCTTCGGTGATTTGTCGGGTCGTGCCGGCTGCGCTGAAAAAAATGGCATGGGTGCGGAGGATATCCATCGTTTTGTCTTTTGAGGTTTCCGCAAAGATAAGAAATAGGCTCTACAAAAGGCCGCTCCTCCTGCCGGAAAAAGGCTTGCCGGGAATCCTTTTCGTGCGGAGGTTAATTTTCCCGGTGAAACCGCTCGCTCCGCTCATGGCTATTTTCATGGGTAGGCGGTTTGGTATGACAAACATGAAAGTTGCCCGGCAGAAATCCCCTCTGTGAGGCTTGCCTCCGCAGTAGAGATGTGTGCCGTGAGACTATAACAACCGATGGTGCTGAAAAGATGCCGCAACGATCCTTCTTTTGTCGGGAAATCTCGGACATGTGGTGTTCCGGCGATTTCATGACCCTGTTTTTTTTCGATGAAACCGCCGAATCGTGTCGATTGTCAGCTCCGTGTCATTGTGCACAGCTCCCCCTCTCCGTGTCGTCCTTGCCGGCCCCCCTCTTGTAAAAAAAACGCCAGCTATCTCGGTAATTCAGGGATAGCTGGCGATGAGAAATGTAGAAATGTGGGCCTGTGACCATGGGTCATTGCCAGCCGCCGCCCAACGCTTTGTAGAGTTGCACAAAGGCGAGCTGCTTGCCGAGAATGGCTTCGTTGAGGCTGATTTGTGCATCGAAATAACCACGCTGGGCATCGAGCACGTCGAGGTAACTGATGTAACCGTTGATGTATTGCAGGTTGGCCAGTTGGTTGTTGCTGTATGCGGCCTGTTCGAGTTTCTGCCGTGAACTGAACACCTCCTCGCTCATGTTGTAGGTGACTATGGCGTCGTGCACGTCCTTGAAAGCGACAAGCACCTGCTTCTCGTAGAGGTAGACGCTGCGCTCGTAGGCGGCTTTCTTGGCTTTGTGCTGGGAGATGTTCTTCCCCATGTTGAAGAGGGGTGTGAGGAGCGTCCCGCTCAGGAAATGGGCGGGCGACTGGAAGATGTTCTTGATGTCGTCGCTTTCCATGCCGAATTCGGCGGTGAGCGTGATTTGCGGGAACATGCTGGTGAGGGCGATACCCACTTCGGCGTTGGCGGCCATGAGGGCTTTTTCGGCGGCTCTCACGTCAGGACGGCGTTCGAGCAGGGCCGAGGGCAATCCGGCGGGCAGGTATTGCGGCAGGCGATTGATGTACCGGTCGGTCTGCCGGGCTATTTCCCGGGGAAATGTCCCGGTGAGCAAGGCGATCTCGTTTTTCTTGATGGCGATGGCGCGTTCGAGATCGGGCACGAGGGTGGCGGTGCGGGCGAGCTCCACGCGGGCTTGTTGGAAGGAGGTCTCAGAGGTGAGCCCGCCTTCAAAACGCAGACGGGCAAGCCGCACGCCTTCTTGCCGGGCTCGCAGGGTCTGACGCACAATGGCGAGCTCGTGGTCGAGGGCTATCAGTTCAAAGTAGGATTGTGCCACTTGTGCCACGAGGCTCACTTGCAGGGCTCGTTGGTTTTCGATGGCTTCGAGCAGTTCGGCTTTGCTCCGCTCGGCTCCCCAGCGGAGTTTCCCCCACAGGTCGACCTCCCACGACAGTACGGCGCGGGCATGGAGCTCGGGGTCGTTGCTGTAATCGTCGCCGCCGTAATTGGTCGCGTCTTTATCGGCATAGAGGCGGCCGTTGATTTGAGGCAGTATCTTGCTGATGTCGACGCGGCGCAAGGCAGCCAGCTCTTTGATGCGGGCCGAGGCGGCGAGCATGTCCTTGTTGTGTTCGAGCGTTTGGGTGATGAGGTTCTGCAAGATGGTGTCGGTGTACACGGTCCACCAGTGCATGTCGGCAACCGAGAAGGTGTCGGGAAGGGCAGCGGTGGAGTCTATCCGTTCGGGCAATGCCATCTCGGGTCGGGAATATTTTTTCCCGACCTTGCACGAGGTTACCGCCCCCAAGGTAAGGGCGCAGAGCAGTAGGGCGATGTATCGGGTCGTTTTCATGCGCGTTTTACTTTCAGGGCTTTCTGTTTCAAAGCCGCTTTGAGTTTATAGATATATACAAAGAAGAAAGGCACGAGCAGAATGCCGATGGCTACGGCGGCAATCATACCGAAGAAAACGCCGGTGCCGATAGCCTGCCGGCTGGCCGAGCCGGGGCCGCTGGCCAATACCATGGGCAACATACCCAAGATGAATGCCAGTGAGGTCATGAGAATGGGTCGGAAACGCAGGCGGGCGGCATTGAGGGTGGCTTCGATGAGCGGAGTACCTGCGTCGACCTGCTCTTTGGCAAACTCGACGATGAGAATGGCGTTCTTGGCCGCCATACCCATGAGCATCACAAGTCCTATTTGGAAGTAGACGTCGTTTTCGAGGCCGCAGACCCAAATGCCGAGATAGGCGCCCAGGGCCGCCACAGGCAGCGAGAGCAAGATGGCCACGGGGATAATCCAACTCTCGTAGAGGGCGGCCAGGAAGAGGAACACGAAGACGAAGACGAGTGCCAGAATGAGGCCGGTCTGCCCGCCGGCTTTTTTCTCTTGGTAGGAGAGTCCGCTCCACTCGACGCCGATGTTCGACGGGAGATGCCGTTGCACAATCTCTTCGAGCGTGTTCATGGCTTGCCCCGTGCTGTATCCTTTGGCGGCCTCACCGCGGATTACGGCCGCGTTGAACATGTTGAAGCGCTTGATACTTCCCGGTCCTGTCGTGTAGGAGGCGTCGCCCAGTGAGGTGAGGGGTATCATGGCATTGTCTTTTCCGCGAACGAAGAAGAGGTTGAGGTTCTCCTTGAATTTCCGGTACGAGGCTTCGGCCTGGATATATACCCGGTAAATGCGGTTGAACATGTTGAAGTCGTTGACGTAGACCGACCCCGTGTAGGCTTTCATGGTCGAGAATACGTCGGTCAGGGGGACGCCGGCGAACTTCACCTTGTCGCGGTCTACGTTGAAGTAGAGTTGGGGTATCTCGGCTTGCAACGACGACGACAGTCCCGAGAGTTCTTTCCGTTGTGAGGCGTAGAACATGAG
Source organism: Candidatus Caccoplasma merdavium (assembly GCA_018715595.1). Taxonomy (NCBI): domain Bacteria; kingdom Pseudomonadati; phylum Bacteroidota; class Bacteroidia; order Bacteroidales; family Bacteroidaceae; genus Candidatus Caccoplasma; species Candidatus Caccoplasma merdavium. The sequence goes on from DVLI01000010.1 coordinate 9,078, forward strand.
GGTGTCGACGGCCTGCACGAGGTTGTCGAACGTGGCGTCGCCGCGGGCTTCGAGCTGCATCTCGAAACCTCCCGAGCTACCCAGCCCCGGAATCACCGGCGGGGTCGAGAGGTAAACCTTGCTCTCGGGGTATTTCTCCAACTCTTCGCGTATGCGGGCCATGATGTCGCTGATTGATTCGTCCTTGCGTTCGTCCCACGGTTTGAGAATGACGGTCAGTTCGCTGCGGGCTTGGTTGGTACCGACGCGCGGGCTGGTACCCGTTACATTCTGCACATAAGAGACCGCCGGGTCGTCCATGATGTAGGCAATGGCGCGGTTGGTTACCGTGCGGGTGCGTTCGAGCGTGGCCCCTTCGGGCAGTTCGAGCTCGACCTTGAAGTACCCCTGGTCTTCGGTGGGAAGGAAGCTGGTGGGGATTAAATAGTTGAGCGAGACTATGATGGCAAGACCTATCCCGAAGGCGGCCATGATGCGCCGCGGGTTGGCGATGCAGGCCCGTATGCCGTTCATGTACTTGTGGTTGCCCGTGTGCAGCCACATGTTGATGTAGCGGAAGACGATGTTCTTTTTCTTGTTGGGGTCATCGGGTTTGAGAATCAGGGAACACATGACCGGGCTCAACGTGAGGGCCACCACCGTGGAGATGATGACCGACACGGCAATGGTGATGGTGAACTGCCGGTAGAGCATGCCGGTGATGCCCGAGAGGAAGCTCACGGGAACGAATACGGCCACGAGGACGAGCGAGGTGGCGATGAGGGCGCTGCTCAGGCCGTTCATGGCTTTCTTGGTTGCCTCGTAAGGGGAGAGTTTCTCGTCGTCCATGATGCGTTCCACGTTTTCGACCACGACGATGGCGTCGTCGACGACGATACCGATGGCGAGAACGAGTCCGAGCAAGGTGAGCATGTTGAGTGAGAAGCCGAAGATGAGCATGCACCCGAACGTACCGATGAGCGAGATGGGTACCGCCACGACGGGAATGAGCGTGGCGCGCCAGCTTTGCAGGGAGAAAAAGACGACGATGATGACCAGGAAGAGGGCCTCGAAGAGGGTTTTGTAGACCTCATGTATCGACTCGGAGATGTAGGTCGTCATGTCGAACGGTATCTCGTAGGTAAGGCCGTCGGGGAAGTTGCGGCTGATTTCTTCCATGGAGGCTTTTACGTTCTCGGCCACTTCCATGGCGTTGGCGCCGGGAAGCATGTAGATGGTAAGTACCGCGGCATTACCGCCGTTGATGCCACTCTCGGTGTTGTATGAAGAGGCTTCGAGCGACACGCGGGCCACGTCGCTGAGGCGGATAATCGAGCCGTCGGCATTGGCTCGTACGACGATGTCCTCGAACTGGCTTACCGTGGAGAGGCGCCCCTGCGTGGTGATAGGTATCGTGATGTCGACGTCGCTCACCGGCTGTTGGCCCATGACGCCGGCTGCCGCTTCGGTATTTTGGTCTTTGAGTGCGGTTTGCAGGTCTTTCACGGTGAGGCCGAAACTGGCCAGCTTGTCGGGTTGCACCCAGATCTGCATGGCGTAGTAGCGGCTTCCGACGTTCGATACGCGGCCCACGCCGGGAATGCGGCGCAGGAGGTCTACGACATTCAGCGTGGCGAAGTTGCTGAGGTAGATTTCATCGAATTTGGGGTCGTTTGATGTTAGGCAGATTGTCATCAACTGGCTGGCGGCCTGTTTCTCGACCGATATGCCGTTTTGCACCACTTCGCTGGGCAGTCGCGACTCGGCCAGTTTCAGGCGGTTCTGCACTTCGACGGCGGCGAGGTTGGCATCGGTCGATACGTCGAAGGTGACGGTAGCCGAGAACCCTCCCGAGTTGGAACTGCTCGACTCCATGTATATCATGCCGGGGGTGCCGTTCAACTCCTGTTCGATGGGCGTGGCAACGGCTTGCGACACCGTGGTGGCGCTGGCACCGGGATATGAGGCGCTGATTTTTACCACCGGCGGGGTGATTTGCGGATATTGGTCGATAGGCAAGAGGGTCAGCCCGATAAATCCCACGATGACGATGAGAATGGAGATGACCATCGAAAAGACCGGGTGGTCGATGAAGAAATTCACTTTCATGGCGGTGCGGAGATTACGGTTGGGCTTCCAAATACTGGTTGTCGACTTTCACTTTCATGCCCGGGGTGAGCTTGTGATAGCCTTCGACGACGATTTCTTCGTCGGTCGACAAGCCGCGTTCGACGACAACCATGTTTTCTTGTTGGGGTCCGAGTTCGATGAAGCGTTTCTCGGCTGTGCCGTTTTCACGCACCACATAGATGTAGGCACCGCCTTTTTCGATGATGACGGCCTTCAACGGTACGGTTACGGCATTTTCGCGCACGTCGAGCAATAGCAACACCTTGGTCGACTGGCCCGGCAGGAGCACATGGTCGGGGTTGGGCATCTCGGCGCGCACCGAGAAAGTCCCGGTGAGCGGGTCGACCTGCGGCTCGGCGAAGTCGACCAGACCTTTGTAGGGATATTGCGTGTTGTCGGCCAAGGTAATGGTGATGTAGGGTTGCCACGAGCGGTTCTCGACCTTCTGGCCCAAGTTCACGTTACGCTCCTTGCTGCGCAGGTAGTCGAGGGCGGTCATGCTGAAATCGACCAGCACCGTGTCGCTCTTGACGATGGTGGCCAGTTGCGATTTGCCGTTGGTGCCCACCAGCGTTCCGAGGTCGACGAGGCGCTCGCTGATGTTGCCGGCGATGGGCGACCGCACGACGGTGTAGTCGAGTTCCATGAGGGCTTGGTCGAGGTCGGCCTGGCTCATGATGACCGAGGCTTTGGCGCTTTCATAAGCCGCGATGGCGTTGTCGAGGTCGAGCTGGCTGGCCGCGTTCTGCTCATAGAGCGGGCGGATACGTTCCAAGTCGTGCTGCGCCTTGCTTTCCTGGGCCTGGTCCTTTTTCAGTTGGGCGGCCGCTTTGTCGGCTTTGGCCTTGTACTGGCGTTGGTCGATGACAAACAGCACCTGGTTCTTTTTTACATAAGTCCCCTCCTCAAACAGCATCTGTTCGAGGAAGCCTTCGACACGCGCATGCACCTCGACAAATTGCTGGGCTCGTACGCGGCCCACATATTCGCCATACACGCCGACATCGTTTTGCTCGGCTTTCATGGTTGCCACGATGGCATATTCTTCTTGCGGTTTCTCCTTGCGGGAGAAAATGAAATATGCGCCGATGAGAAGTGCGATGAGCAGGAGTATGCCCCACAATTTCTTGTCGGCGAGTCGTTTTGCATTTACTGATAGGGCGAGTCGTTTCATAAGCGAATCCTGAGGTTACGGATAGATGTGTGTATGTCTCTTGTTGCGACGGTTGGGTATCGAACCGTATATTCTTGTATTCAAAAATTTGTCGCAAAGGTACGATACTTTAATGAGGAAACGTCTTTTGTGTGCGATTTATTAGTGAAATAAAGTTTTTTTAAATACTTGAACCTCACGCAAAAGTGAATCATCGGTTTTCGGTGAGACCATCGTCGGCCTCCTTTTTTTGAGTTTTTTTGTCAAACGACTTCCGATTTTATGAGAAATAAACCAAAAATCCCTTCCCCGCAACAAAAGGTTGCAAGGAACAATCAACGTCGATAGGCCACTTTCAATTCGCGACAAAGAAGCCCGTTGATGTTTTTTTATGCTTCAAAAGATAATTTAAAAACGATTCCCCCCGACTTGGCCAACGTTACTCTACTGAGCCGGCGGAAAACAGGAACCCCGGCCGGTTGTGTAAACGCGCCTGAGAACCTTTTATAAAAGGGATTTTACCAGCGAAAAGGCGAGAAAGAAGAGCAACATGCCCCCCACCAGGCTGGCGAGCAGATAGAGCCCCAGGGTAAGGTACTGCCCCGATTGCAGGAGCAGGACGTTTTCCTGGGTGAACGACGAGAAGGTGGTAAATCCGCCACACAGCCCTACCATGAGCAGAAGCCGGATTTCCCCCGCGAATATCGGGAACCGCGAGGAGAGGGCAAACAGGAGCCCCATGACGAAGCACCCGATGACGTTTACCAGAAACGTACCCCACGGAAAAAATCCGTCGAATCCGTGGGTGCGGGTATAGAGTGCCACCAAGTAACGAAGAATGCCGCCGGCAAAACTGCCGAGGCCCACCCAAAGCAAATGTCGGAGGAGCATAGTCGTGTCGTTTTTTTCGATGAGTCGGCAAATTTAACCATAAAAAAGCAGCCCGCATAAAACTCTCCTCTTCTTTATGGGAAATATCCATGACCGACACATCGGTCGACAATTTTTATCGCTCCATGGCAATTTAGGTATAGACCCTTTCTATCGATGCAGAAAAACGTAAAACAAAAAACGACTCCCTTTTTTTAAGATATTTCATTTACCTTTGTAAAAGTAGAACATGGAAGTCGGAGATGCTCCCAACACAGCAACAAGTTGCGGCGCGTGTCAAGAAAAAATACATGAGTTACGGGAAAGGTGTATTGCTATCTCTAAAACGGCTAATTACAAACAATATGAAAAATTATTCTTTCTGTATTACCCTATTCTGTTGGTTATTTGTAGCCTGTTCACAACCTCAAATCGAAATCACTTTCAAGGAATTTACCAATGACACGGTAATTATTTGTCACTGTCCATTGAAAAATTACTCAACCCTGAGGGGAGACAAAGATTTAAGCATCATCTACGATACTCTCCTTATGCAAAACGGTATTATAAACCTCATTCCCGACAAGCAACCATCACTATATGTCATCAGCCTAAACGAAAGACCGGCTCACCCGATACGCATGGCAATTTATCCCAATGACCGCATACATATAGACATTCTACGCACCGAATATAATTTACAATGCAGAGCAACAGGTTCGGAAATGGCAGAAGGAATAACCGATTACATGCAGACACTGCGCCCGATTAACGAAAGGATTGACAGTTTGTGCCTGTTATTGGAAGCCTCCCCGTCTGATACACGCCTTCTCCGGCCATACAATCAACTTTTCGACCAACGCAGGTTGGAGTCCGCCCGATGGATTCGGGAGCATTCGTCCAGCCCGGCAGCGGGAATCATATTGCGATATGCTCCACTCGATTCAATCCCGGCACTCTGTGACGTACTTGACATGAAAATACTACATTCCGAACTGAGCCCTTTGATTGAAAAGCTCAAAGACAATGCCTGTCGTTATATATCCACCATGCAAGACAGGGAAAAAATAAAACAAGGAGCAAAAGCTCCCGATTTCACCCTTTGTGACCCACAGGGAAAAGACTGGAAGTTGTCACAACTACAAGGCAAGTGGGTGGTACTCGATTTTTGGGGGACATGGTGCGGTTATTGCCTTCAAGGAATCCCTGAAATGAAAAAATATGAATCCAAGTACAGGGAACAGTGCACGTTTGTCAGTATAGATTGCCAGGATACTCGCGAAACATGGATCGCGGCACTTGAAGAATATCGCATGCCATGGTTACAACTTTACAATCCCAGCACATGCAATGCGGATAAAGATTTGAGTATGGTCTATGGAATTTTAGGATTCCCAACCAAACTTATCATCACACCCGGAGGATACATACATGAGATTTTTGTAGGAGAAGATTTGGCATTTTACGATGCCTTGGACCAGCTGTTCAAATAGGGGACACTTAAAAAAACAGCTCCACAAGCGGATTTTTTCCGCTTGTGGAGCTGGTCATTCGATGAGCCTCTTTTGAAGGCTATTAATACTCTTCCTCGTTGAAGAAGAAGTCTTCTTTGCTGGGATAGTCGGGCCAAATATCTTCGATGCATTCGTAAATTTCGCCTTCGTCTTCCATTTCTTGGAGGTTCTCGATGACTTCGAGGGGGGCTCCCGAACGCATGGCATAATCAATCAATTCGTCTTTGGTGGCAGGCCAAGGGGCGTCTTCGAGTTTCGATGCTAATTCCAAAGTCCAGTACATAATAAGTAATGATTAGAACGGTTTTGAATTTTCCCGCAAAAGTAGAACAAATATTTTCATTTGCAACCTTTATTCCAATAAATTTCATCTTTTCCGGCGGCAAAATTGCATTGTCGCGAAAGAATGAAAAGATAATCGGACAAACGGTTGATGTACTGCAATAAAAGGGGGTCGATGGGGTGGGTCGCGTGCAGCTCGCAGATGCGCCGTTCGGCGCGTCGGCACACGGTGCGGCACACATGGGTCTGGGCCGATGCGGTGGTGCCGCCGGGGAGTACAAAGTTGCGCAGCGGGGGGAGGGTGGCGTCGAGCTGGTCGATGCGGCGTTCGAGTCGTTCTACCTCTTCGGGATAGATGCGGCTGGCTTCGCGCAGGGTGGTGTCGGCGGTATCGGTGGCGAGGTGCGAGCCGATGGAGAAGAGGCGGTGTTGTATGTCGAGGAGCAGGTGGGAGTCGTCGGGCATATTGTCGGGCAGGAGGGTGCGCAGCAGTCCGATGTGGGCGTTCAGTTCGTCGATGGTGCCGTAGGCTTCGAGGCGCAGGTCTTGTTTGGCTACGCGTTTTCCGCCTACGAGCGAGGTCTCCCCGTGGTCGCCGGTGCCGGTGTAGAGGTTGCTTTTTTTCATGTTGTTTCTTTGGGGTTATAATGCCGATGTGGGCACAAAGGTTTTTGTGGTGGGTTGTTTTTTAGAAGGCAACGATGTAGTTTTGCCGATTGAGCTTGGGGTAGCAAATGGCGATGCCCATGTTGCAGAGGTCGAATGTCGCCCTGATTTGCGGGTTTTGCATCAGGAATTTTTCCCAGCAACGGTGAATCGATTTTCCTTTTCTGATGCCGTCGATGATGATGATGCTTTTGTCGTTGAGCAGCGGGGCGATGTGTTCGAGGGTGATTTGGCATTGCCCCGCGTCGGGCTGGGCATGCACATAGATGAGGTGCGGTTGTTCTCCTTGGGCATGCAGGAGGTCGAGCCCGGCTTGCATCGGCAGGTTGAGGTAGGTGGCTTTTCCCGGCAGACGCATGAGGAGCTGTTCGGCGGCGGTGCGGGCGATGGGGTCGGGCTCGATGCAGAAGTGGCGGGCCGAGGGGCACCCTTTTTGCAGATAGAGGGTGGCATAGCCGCCTCCGGTGCCGCACTCGACGGTGCATTGTGGTTTGAACCGGTTGGCCAACCTGAACAGCAACCGTCCTTTGCGTTTGCTGAAATCCTGCTTGTCGTGGAGCAGCCGGTGCAACTCCTCGATTTGCTGGTAGGCGTAGTAGCCCGATTTTTCTTCGATGACTTTTGTAATCAGCCCGTAGGCAAAGGGCGAATGCACGCCATAGCCTTTCCGGTGCCGTATTTTGCGGAACTCGCGCAGGCAGAATTGTTTGACGTTTTTTACGTTGAGGGGGCGTTGCATGACCGTTTGTTGTCTCTTCTTACACAAAAATAATCCTTTTTTGTGAACCGTGAAAGTTTTTTGCCGATAGGGCGGTGATGCCGTTGTTTTTTTGCATCTTTGCCCAGGTATCATTTGTCTTGAAAATTATGTCTATGGAAGAAGAACCGATAAAGCCGTGGCGTGTGCTGAGCAGTCGTTATATTGCTGAACAGCCTTGGTTCACCGTGCGGCACGAGCATGTGCAGTTGCCCAACGGGAGCGAGATTCCCGATTATTATGTTTTTGAGTATCCCGACTGGATCAACGTGATAGCCATTACGACCGAGGGGAAGTTTGTCTTTGAGCGTCAGTACCGTCATGCCGCGGGACTGGTGTCGTATGAGTTGTGTGCGGGGGTGTGTGAACCCGATGATGCCTCGCCGCTCGACTCGGCTCGGAGGGAGTTGCTCGAAGAGACGGGTTATGGCAACGGGGAGTGGGAGGAGCTCATGATTCTCTCGCCCAATCCGGGGACGCACACCAACCTTACTTATTGTTATCTGGCGCGGAATGTCGAGCCGGTTGCTCCCCGGCATCTCGAAACGACCGAGGATATTGCCGTCGAACTCCTGTCGCTCGACGAGGTGCGGGCGTTGCTCGATTGCAACGGGGTGTTGCAGGCTCTGCATGCGGCCCCGTTGTGGAAGTATATGGCGTTGTATGGCATGCGGGAAGGGAAGTGACCGTTGTTTGTTCCCGGCCGGATGATAGCAAGAGCCGCCACCGATGGATTTCGGTGGCGGCTCTTGTCGTATGGACGGTGTCGTGCTTATTTCATGCGGGCGGCGAAGGCGGCCATTTTTATGGCGGTGACGGCGGCTTCGTCGCCTTTGTTGCCATATTTGCCTCCGGCACGGTCGAGGGCTTGTTGTTTGTTGTTGGTTGTGAGAACACCGAAGATGACCGGTATGTCGAGTGTGGCGTTGAGGCGGGTCGTGCCTTCGGTGACGCCTTGGCACACATAGTCGAAGTGGGGGGTGTCGCCTTGTATCACGCAACCCAACACGATGACGGCGTCGGGACGGTAGTGGGCGGCGGTGCGTTGGGCTCCGAAGGTGAGCTCATAGGTCCCCGGTACATACTCGACGAAGATGTTTTCGGGTTTCACGCCGTGTTTTTCGAGGGTGTCGCAAGCCCCTTTGAGGAGTTGGCCGGTGATGTCGGCATTCCATTCGGCGCAAACGACGGCCACGCGCAGTTGCGGCGAATAGGGTACGGTGTTGTTGTCGCAGGCCGAGAGGTTCTGATAGGCTGTTGCCATGACTTTTCTTGTTTTGGGTGAGGTGATTATACATAAAAAGGGTATCTCCACGAGGTACCCTTTTGGTGCGTTACGGCACAGATATTAGAGTTTTGATTGTGCGCGTTCGATGTATTTGTCGATGTCGCGGGCAACCGACGAGGTGGCGTAGTCGTTCTTGATTTGGTTATAAAGGGCGAGGGCCTTGTTGTAGTTGCCCATGGCTTCGGCGATGGTGGCGGCCTTTTGCAGGTAGAACGGCGAGAAGAGCTCATTGCCGGCTTTTTTTGCGGCTTTCTCAAATGTCGACAGAGCTTCGCTCATTTGGTCCATGTTGGCGTAGCAGTTGCCAATCATGCCCAAGACGTTCGGCGAAACGAATTTGTCGTCGGCCTTGAATTTTTTGAAGTAATTGAGCGCTTCGCTGTAATTGCCGAGGTTGAAGTGGCAGATGCCTGCATAGGCGGCAGCCAGATTGGCGGCGTCGGTGTGGGCGTAGTCGTCGACGATGGCTTCGAAGCCGATGTAGTCGGCGCCGTTACCGTTGAGGGCCAAGGCGAAGGAGTCGGTATCGAGGTAAAATTCTCCTTTGAACATCTCGGCATAGGCGTTTGCCTCGCGAGGTTCGAAATAGAAGTGACGCAATGCCAGCCATGCGCCTACGGCGATGACAATGACCAGTATCACGATGGAAATGCCTTTTTGGTTTTTCTCGATAAATTGTTCCGAAGAGGAGAGTACCTCGTTCACTTTATCGATTTCGTCGGGGGTGTTTTGTTTTTGTGCCATATTTTTTTGTCGTTTTAATAGCAGGATAATTGATTTGAGCAGACAAAAGTACGCTTTTATCTTTAATAATAAAAAAATCGACCCGTTTTTTTGCTTTTCCCGGTTGCAGATGAGGCGACAAACCCTATTTTTCTGGCGGGCAGCCGCGGTAAAATGAAAAAGTTTATGTACGTTTGTGTCGTATAAAAAAGGTTTTCAACATGATTCTTTCCCGATTGTCGATTGTCAATTTCAAGAATATCGCGCAGGCCGACCTGTCGTTTTCGCCCGGCCTTAATTGCTTTTTGGGGAACAACGGTATGGGGAAGACCAATCTCCTCGATGCGCTTTATTATCTCTCTTTCTGCAAGAGTTCTACGCTGCTGGTCGACTCGCAAAACATTCGCCACGGGGAGGATTTTTTCCTGTTGCAGGGCCTTTATGAGGGGGAGGGTGCCGTCGAAGAGATATATTGCGGCATGAAGCGGCGCCAGAAAAAGGTGTTCAAGCGCAACAAAAAGGAGTATGACCGGTTGGCCGACCACATCGGGCTTATCCCGCTGGTGATGATTTCTCCGGCCGATGCCGAGTTGATACAAGGCGGGAGCGAGGAGCGTCGCCGTTTTCTCGACATGGTTATTTCCCAGTTCGACAAAGCCTATCTCGACAAGCTCATACGCTACAACAAGGCGCTCCTGCAACGCAATACCTTGCTCAAACAAGAGATGACCGACCCCGCCCTTTACGAAATCTGGGAGGAGCAGATGGCTTTTGCCGCGACCGACATTTACCGGGCGAGGAAAGCGTTCCTTTCTGCGTTTATTCCTGTCTTCCAGGAATTCTACGATGCCATTTCGGGCGGCGACGAGCCGGTGGGCATTACCTATGTGTCGCACATCGAGCGGGGCGACCTCCGCGATTTGTTGGCCGAGGTGCGGGAACGCGACCTCATACTGGGCTACACCTCTCGCGGCGTGCACAAGGACGACCTCGAAATGATGCTCGGCGACTATCCGATGAAGCGCATCGGTTCGCAGGGGCAGAACAAGACGTTCTTGATTGCGTTGAAGTTGGCCCAGTTCGACTACCTCAGCCGCAACGGGCATACCCGTCCGCTGCTCCTGCTCGATGACGTCTTTGACAAGCTCGACGCCCGGCGCATGGAACGCATCATTGCCTTGGTTTCGCAGGACCGCTTCGGGCAGATTTTTGTAACCGATACCAACCGGGAATATCTCGATGCCATCGTGCGCCGCACCGGAGGCGATTATCGCCTGTTCGAGGTTGAGAACGGCGATTTCAGCGTGATAGGAGAGTGACCCCATGCAACGGAAAGACCCCCAACGCCTCAGCGAGCTGCTCCCGCAGATTCTCTCCGACCTGCACATCGACCGCCGTCTCGACGAGACGCAGGCGGCGGTGTTGTGGCGCGAGATTTTCGGCCCGGCCGTTACCCAGTACACCACGCGGGTGCAGGTGAGGTCGGGGGTGATGTATGTCACGCTCTCCTCGGCCGTGTTGCGGAACGAACTGTTGAGCTGCAAAGCCTCGCTGTTGCAACGGCTCAACGAGGAAATGGGGCGGAAGGTGATAAATGATATTGTATTCCGATAATCCGACAGAAACGATATGACACAACAACCTCTATTCAAGCATACCGTGCCCGTTCAGGTGCGATTTAACGACATCGACCCGCTGGGGCATGTCAACAACTCGGTCTATTTCACCTTCTATGATCTCGGGAAAGTGAACTATTTTGCGGCTTTGCGCCCGCAGATGACGCAGCTGCAAGAGATTGACCTGGTGATTGCCAATGTGAATGCCAACTTCCTGCTGCCGATTTTTGTCCACGATGAGATAGCGGTGCAGACCACGACGCTCTCCATCGGGAACAAGAGCGTGAAACTTTTGCAACAGATTGTCGATGTGAAGACCGGGGCTGTGAAGGCCAATTGTGAAACGGTGCTGGTGGGCTTCGATTTCAAGAGCGGGACGACCAAGGTCATTTCGCAGGAATGGCGTGAGGCCATCGAAGCCTATGAGGACCGTGCGTTTTGAACGGGGCTGTCCGAAAAAAAGCAGGCTTGTCTCCTACGGAGTCAAGCCTGCTTTTTTTCGATGAAATCGCGGTTTTTTATCGTTCGTATGTGTCGACGTGACGTTTCTTTTTTTCTTCGAGTATCTCGTCGATGGCGATGAGGATACCCGACTCTTCGACGTCGCCAAACTCGTCGTTGATGGCGGTGCCGAACATGCGCATCGTGGGCGACAGGCTCATGTAGCTGTTGACCAGCGGGGGAATGTTGAAGCCCAATGCGCGTACCTCCTGGTTGAGTATCTTATAATCGTCTTTGAACGAGTTCCCTTCGGGGAAGATGCGCCGCAACTCGTCATAGTCGCTGTTGGTTTCGAGCGGGGTGCGGGGCCATACGAGGTGCTCGGTGTCGGCAAAATGCTTGTTGAGGAAGTAGAGTATCATGTTGCGGCCCTTGACCGAGAAGGTGGGATACATGGTCACTTTGCCGAAGAAATATTTGATTTGCGGGTAGATGACGATAAGGGCTCCCAGCCCGTCCCACAGATTGTCGAGGGCGAAGAGCCCTTTGGCTCCGGCGCGGGTCGACTGGTATTCGACCGAGACAAACGAACGGCCCAACTCGATGGTGTGGGGCATATATTCCTGAATGAATTTCGGCGAGAAGTCGAACATGTGGGCGATGGCGATAATGGGACGTCCTTCCTGGTCGTACCGCATGTTTTCACCCAGGATAAAGCGGTATCCGCCGAGAATCTCTTTGGCGTCGGGGTCCCACACGATGAGTTGCTGACAGGGGGGCTCCATCGTGTCGTACATGTCGATGTCGGTCTCCTTCCCGGTACCTCCGCCGGCCGTCCGGAATGCGATTTCGCGCAACCGGCCTATCTCCTGCATGGTGTAGGGGGCATTCTTGTAGTCGACGACATAGATTTCGTTTCCCCCCTTGTTGGTTGTGCGCAGAAAACGTTCGGGCGTGAGTTCGGCCTCTATTTTTTCTCGTTCAATGGGGGCAATGATTTCTTTCATATCCGTTTGGGTTTGTTTAGACTGTCTCTGATGCTATAAACTTGTTCTTTGACATATTGGGCCCACTCCATGCGGGTTTTGGAGTTGTCGAAGGTCTGCCACGGAATGGGTTTGCCAAAGTGTATGGTGAAGGTTTTCTTCTCGCTGCGGAACATCTCGTCGGGCAGGTAGATCAGCTCGATGTTGAATTTCAGCCCCAGTCGTTTGCGCCAACGGGCAAAGCGGTAGAAGAAAGATGAATTGTATCCTTCGAACCAGATGGGAATGATGTCGCGTTGGTATTGTACGCTTTTGGCGATGAATGCCTTGTTCCAGGTGAGGTCTTTGATTTCGTTTCCTTGTCGGCGCGAAACGAGGCCGGCCGGGAAGACGGCCATCTGCCCGTTGCCTTCATAGGCTTTGCCCAGTGCGTCGGCCTTGTCCTTGTCTTGCTTGCCGTATTTGTTGATGGGCAGGAAATTGTCTGTCAGGGGCTCGATGGCCATGAGCAGGTCGTTGACGACAAACTTGATGTCGCGATTGTATTTCCGCCCCAGCACGGCGATGAGGGCTACGCCGTCGAGACCGCCCAGCGGGTGGTTCGAGGCAAAGATGAAACGGCCTTTCTCGGGTATGTTCTTTTCTCCGTCGAGACGCACGGTGATGTCGAGATATTCGAGCAGGGTCTCGGCGAAGTCGACGCCGCGCACATGGGGGTAGGTCTTCAAGAAGCGGTTGATGCGGTCTTCCTGAATGGTGCGCTTGATGTAGTTGAAGACAAAACGCGGAATCTTTCGCGCGATTCGCGGCGATTTCTTTCTCACAACCTCTTCTACGTCAACGTATAAAATCTTTTTTTCGTCCATCGTTTACCTGGAAAAACGGACAAAGATAGTGATTCTTTATAGAATAAGACTTTTTAAATAAAGAAAAATGTATTTTTCAAACGGTTTTGCCCTCGTTTTGTGGATTTTGTCGCTTCTTGACGGGTGTGCATGACTGTTGAGAAAATTGTTGAAAAAAAAATAGAAAATATGGTGTGCGTCCGTGTTTTTCTTACTACTTTTACCCACTAAAACATCTACTCGAACAAATTGATGCAATCTTCTGTCTATCATATACCTGCACTGCTTGACGCCTGCATCGACGGATTGGCCTTGCGACCCGATGGCACTTATGTCGACGTGACCTTTGGCGGAGGCGGACATTCGCGGGCGATACTCGACCGTCTGGGCGAGGGCGGGCATCTCTATGCTTTCGATCAGGACGAAGATGCGTGCGCCAATCGCATCGATGACCCCCGGTTCACCTTTGTGCGAAGCAATTTCTGTTTCCTCAAAAATTTCATGCGTTACCACGGCGTGGAGCAAATCGACGGTTTGCTGGCCGACCTGGGTGTCTCGTTTCATCACTTCGACGCTTCGGAACGCGGATTCTCGTTCCGTCTCGACGGGGCGCTCGACATGCGCATGAACCGCCGTGCCCGCACGACGGCGGCCGATATTGTCGAAGAATACACACAAGAGCAGTTGGCCGACCTGTTCTACCTCTATGGGGAGCTGCGCACGGCCCGTCGCATAGCCGAGGCGATTGTCTCGGCCCGACGCGTGCAGAAAATCGACACGACCGCCCGGTTGGTCGATGTCGTCATGCCCTATATCGATAGACGTCAGGAGAAGAAAGAACTGGCGCAACTCTTTCAGGCGTTGCGCATCGAGGTCAACCACGAGATGGAGGCGTTGCGTCGCATGCTCCTCTCGGCCAGCGAACTGGTGCGTCCCGGCGGACGCATCGCGGTGCTTACCTACCATTCGCTCGAAGACCGCCTGGTGAAAAACTTTTTCAAGACCGGGAATTTCGAGGGCCGTGCCGAGAAAGATTTCTTCGGCCGCATCGAAGCTCCCCTGCGGCCGGTCAACAACAAGGTGATTGTGCCCGATGAGGAGGAGGTGGCCCGTAACCCGAGAGCCCGCAGTGCCAAATTGCGCATTGCCGAAAAACCTGAATGAGAGATATGGACGAGAATCAAGAAACAAAAGAGAATATCCCGACCTCCGATGAGGCTTCCCTTTCCAAGACGCAGGTTCGTCTTGTGCATTTCATGAAAGAACTTTTCGAGGGAGAAATCGTGTCGTTCGATTTCTTCTATCGCAAGTGGAAGGCGTGTCTTATTCTGTTGATACTCTTGTTCTGCTACATCGGCAACCGGTATAGCTGCCATCGCAAAATGGCCGAGATAGAGCGGTTGCGCACGCGGGAGACCGAGCTGCGCTACGAGGCAACGACCTTATCGTCGGAGTTGACCGGCGTGAGCCGCCCTTCGCACATCGAGAAACTTTTCGAGGAGAGAGGGGTCGATATTCGTTCGGCCAAAACCCCTTCGTACACATTAAAACGGGAGTCTTATGACGAGTAAGGGGTTGCATTTCAGATATTTGTTGATTGTCATGGCCATTGCTTTGGCGTGTGTGGCCATTCTCTTCAAGATGTCGCGTACGATCATCTTCGAACGGGCCCGGTGGCAGGCCAAGGCCGAAAAGCCGCTCTACGACACGGTGCCCGTCTATGCGACGCGAGGCAATATCTTGGCAGCCGATGGCCGCTTGCTGGCCACGACGATGCCCCGTTATACGATGTATATGGATTTTGCGGCCGACGGCTTCAACCGCGATACCTTCAACCGCTATCTCGACCCCTTGTGCCGGGCGTTGGCCAAGATGCCCGGTGACCGCACGGCCGAGGAGTACAAAGCCCATTTGCGCGCCGGCTTTTCGAGCCGTTACCGCCGTCACTACCGTCTCTCTTACAGCCGCATCTCCTATGTGCAGATGAAAGAGATTCTCGAATACCCTTTCTTCAATCAGAAAAACTCCAACAAGAGCGGCCTCGTGTTTGAAGAGCTGCTGAGCCGCGAACGGCCTTTCGGCCAGTTGGCCACCAGCACGGTGGGCAGTGTGTATGCCGCCCGTGAAGACGGGGAGAGCCGGGGCGGAGCCTCGGGCGTGGAGTTGGCCTGCGACTCTTTGCTGCGGGGTACCAACGGCAAGCGGGTGCGTCAGCGCGTGCAGTGGCAGTGGGTCGAGGAGATTCTCAGCAAGCCGGTAGCCGGGAAAGATATTCTCACGACCATTGACGTCGACATACAAGACATGGCCGAGTCGGCCCTGCTCGACAAACTGCAAGAGACGCAGGCCGATTACGGGGTGGCCATTATCATGGAGGTGGAGACGGGGGCCATACGCGCCATCGCCAACCTCGACCGTCAGGCCGACGGTTCCTACAAGGAGGGGGTAAACCATGCGGTGAGCGACCTCATCGAACCGGGCTCGACCTTCAAGACCGCTTCGATGATGGTGGCTTTGGACGCCGGCGTGGTGCGTCCCGATGATATTTTTTACGGTGAAAAGGGCAAGTTTGTCTATGCCCGTCAGCCGATGTATGACCACAACTATCGCAAGGGCGGATATGAAAATCTCACGGCGGCTCAGACCATCTGGTACTCGTCAAACATCGGTATCTCGAAAATCGTCTTGAAAGGGTTTGAGAACGACCCGCGGAAATTTGTCGACGGCCTTTATGCCATAGGACTCAACAAGAAAGTCGACCTGGGTATCCCCGGCGCCTTGGCTCCGGTCATCAAATATCCCGTGACGGCCGACGGCAAGCCCAATCCCGCCTGGTCGAAACTCTCCCTGCCCTGGATGAGTTTCGGGTATGAAGTGACGATTCCTCCCATCTATACCCTCATGTTCTATAATGGCATCGCCAATGGCGGTAAGATGATAAAGCCCTATATCATTGCCGGCGTCAGCGAAAACGGCGATGTGGAAGAAGAGTTCGAGACCGAGGTGGTCACCCGGCAGATGTGCAAACCGCAAACGCTGAAAGAGATTCAGCAGATGCTGGCCGATGTCGTGCAGAAAGGCACGGCGCATGGCCGCAAGGCGGTAAGTTCGGACTATGTGCAGATTGCCGGGAAGACCGGTACGGCGCAAATCCACCAGGGGAAAGCCGGGTATAAAGGCAACATCGTGCGCCACCGCGTATCGTTCTGCGGATATTTCCCGGCCGAGAATCCCAAATATTCGGGCATCGTGGTCGTGTCGGCGCCCCGCATCGGTTATCCTTCGGGCGGTACCATGCCCGGAGCCGTGCTCCGCACGGTGGCCGAGGAGATGTATGCCCGCGGTTTCCTCCCCGGTGAGGAAACCCTTGCTCCCGACACGGTCTTTGCCAAGATGCCCACCATCAAGAAAGGAAACCTCGAAGACGCGACCTATGTGTGCCGTCGCCTCTCTTTGCCCTTTGTGGCTCCCGAACCGTCGGGCGAGAATGAAGACGACTGGGTGACCGTACGTTCGCACGACTATACCATTGTCATGAATCGCATCGAACCCAATCGCGTCACGGTGCCCGATGTCGTGGGTATGGGAGCCCGCGATGCCATCTATCTGCTCGAACGGGTCGGCCTGCGGGTCAATGTCGAGGGACAGGGCAAGGTGGTGCGCCAGTCGTTGCCTGTGGGTCGCCGGGTCTATCGGGGAAACAAAATAACCATCATATTGAAGTAAAAGAGAGAGTATGCAACTGAAAAATCTTCTTCGCGAATTGCATGTGTCCCGCATCGTGGGAAACGACGCGGTCGAAATATCGTCTGTCGAAGCCGACTCGCGCCGGGTGGCTGCCGGCTCGCTTTTTGTGGCCGTGCGCGGTGTCTCGGTCGACGGGCACACCTTTATCTCCAAAGCCGAGGCCCAAGGGGCTGCGGCCATCGTGTGTGAGGAGTTGCCGGCCGAGCTTTCGCCGGCTGTCACCTATGTCGTGACCCCCGAGAGCCGGGAAGCATTGGGTCTGTTGGCCTCGGCCTGGTATGGCGAGCCGTCGCGACAACTCACCTTGGTGGGTGTGACCGGGACCAATGGCAAGACCACCATTGCCACGCTGCTCTATGAGATGTTTCGCCTCTTTGGCGAGAAGGTGGGGTTGCTCTCGACCGTGTGCAACTATGTCGACGACCGGGCTATCCCGACCGACCACACCACCCCCGACCCTCTCACCCTGCATCGCTTGCTGCGCGAGATGGTCGATGCCGGTTGCCGGTATGCCTTCATGGAGGTGAGTTCGCACTCGGTCGACCAGCGGCGCATCGCCGGCCTCGAATTTGCCGGAGGTATTTTTACCAATCTCACCCGTGACCACCTCGACTATCATAAGACCGTGCAGGCTTATCTCAAAGCCAAAAAACGTTTCTTCGACGACCTGCCGCAAGATGCCTTTGCCCTTACCAATGCCGACGAGAAAAACGGCGCCGTCATGTTGCAAAACACCCGTGCCGCCAAGCACACTTATGCCCTGAATACACTGGCCGACTACAAGGGCCGCATCATCGAGAGCCGCCTCGACGGAACGACGCTCGAAGTGAACGGCCGGGAGGTGGAGGTGCAGTTTGTGGGCAAATTCAACGCCTACAATCTGCTGGCCGTCTATGGCGCGGCCTGCCTTTTGGGAGAGAATCCCGAGAAGGTGCTGATAGCCCTCAGCCGGCTGGTCCCGGTTTCGGGACGCTTCCAGACGTTGCACGCCCCGCAGAAATACACGGCTATCATCGACTATGCCCATACGCCCGACGCGCTTACCAATGTCCTCACGTCGATACGCGAGGTGGTGGGTCGCCGGGGGCATGTCATCACCGTGGTGGGCGCCGGAGGCAACCGCGACAAGGGAAAACGTCCGCTCATGGCCCAAGAGGCGGCCAAGTGGAGCGATAAGGTAATCCTCACGTCGGACAACCCCCGTTATGAGAAGCCCCAGGATATTCTCGACGACATGCTGGCCGGCCTCGATGCGGCGCAGCGCCGTCGGACACTGGTCATTGCCGACCGCCGCGAAGCCATACGCGCGGCCACCCAGCTGGCTCAGCCCGGCGATGTGGTGCTTGTCGCCGGCAAAGGCCATGAAGACTACCAGGAGATAGAGGGCGTGAAACACCACTTCAACGACCGCGAAGAGGTGGAACGCCTGTTTAATGAGTAAAACCGGAGAAGAATCATGCTATATCCATTGTTTCAGTTGCTCGATGAGTGGGACATACCCGGAACGGGTGTGTTCCGGTATATTTCGTTCCGTTCGGGCATGGCGCTCATCTTGTCGCTTTTCATTTCGACCATCATCGGTCGGCGCATCATCTCGCGTTTGCAGCGCATGCAGATAGGTGAAATCGTGCGCAACCTCGGTCTCGAAGGCCAAATGAGCAAAAAGGGTACCCCCACGATGGGCGGTATCATCATTATCATCTCGATACTGGTGCCCTGCCTGCTGGTGGGACGTCTCGACAACCTCTACATGATTTTGATGCTTGTCACGACCGTGTGGATGGGTGCCATCGGCTTCCTCGATGACTATATGAAACTCAAATATCACAACAAGGAGGGGCTGCACGGGCGGTTCAAGATTTTCGGTCAGGTGGGGCTGGGCCTCATCGTGGGCGTGTCGCTCTATCTGAGTCCCGATGCGGTGATACGCGAGAACATCACGGTGCAGAAAGACGACACGGCCGAGGTGCAGTACCTCCCCGAGAATATCAAGTCGACACAGACGACAATACCTTTTGTCAAGAACAACAACTTCGACTATGCCGACCTGGTGCCTTTCCTCGGCGACCATGCCCAGACGGCCGGCTGGATTATCTTCATACTGGTCACCATTCTCGTGGTGACGGCCGTCTCGAACGGCGCCAATCTCACCGACGGTCTCGACGGTCTGGCTACCGGCTCGTCGGCCATCATCGGGGCGGCACTGGCCATCATGGCCTATCTCTCGGGCCACATAGCCTATGCCTCCTACCTCAATATCATGTATATACCCGGGAGTGAGGAGCTGGTTGTCTTTTCGATGGCCTTCATCGGGGCTACCATCGGCTTCCTCTGGTATAACGCCTACCCGGCACAGGTATTCATGGGCGACACCGGCAGCCTCACCATAGGAGGCATTATCGGTGTCTTTGCCGTGCTCATACACAAGGAGCTGCTCACTCCGTTGTTGTGCGGCATTTTCTTGGTCGAGAGCCTTTCGGTCATCATGCAGGTATCTTATTTTAAATACACCAAACGTCGGTATGGCGAAGGACGGCGACTTTTCAAGATGGCGCCGTTGCATCACCATTTCCAGAAAGCCGGCGAGAGCATCGACGCCTTGTGGAAAAAGCCCTTTGCACCGATACCCGAGTCGAAGATTGTGATACGCTTCTGGATTATAGGCATCATCTTGGCTGCATTGACGCTGGTAACTTTGAAAATGCGATAAGGAAAAATGAATATGAACAAACGCATGGTCGTATTGGGTGCCGGCGAAAGTGGAGCCGGTGCCGCCGTTTTGGCAAAAGTCAAGGGTTTCGACGTATTTGTCTCGGATATGTCAGGAATCAAGGAAGTTTATAAAAACCTGCTCGACGAATATGGTATCGAGTGGGAAGAAGGTGGACACACCGCCGAGAAAATCCTCTCGGCCGATGAAGTGGTGAAGAGCCCCGGCATACCCGAGACGGCTCCCATGGTCGAGGCGTTGGTCAAGCAGGGCACCCCGATTATCTCCGAAATCGAGTTTGCCGGCCGCTATACCGATGCCCGCATGATTTGCATCACCGGCAGCAACGGCAAGACGACCACGACGTTGCTCACCTATCATATTTTGAAAAAGGCCGGTCTCGACGTGGGATTGGCCGGTAACGTGGGCAAGAGCCTTGCCTTGCAGGTGGCCACCGAGCATCACGATTACTATGTCATCGAGTTGAGCAGTTTCCAGCTCGACAACATGTACCGTTTCAAGGCCGACATTGCCGTGCTGCTCAATATCACGCCCGACCATCTCGACCGTTATGGCTATGACATGCAGAATTATGTCAATGCCAAATTCAGAATCACGCAGAACCAGACCGAAGATGATGCTTTCGTCTTTTGGAACGACGACCCCGTCATCACCCGGGAGCTGTCGAAACACCCCTTGAAGGCACGTCTGTACCCCTTTGCCGATACTCATGAAGAGGGGACAAAGGCTTATGTCGAGAACGAGCGTCTCTGCATCGAAACCCCCGGTGAGTTTTTCGATATGGACGAGGCCGAACTCTCCCTGCCCGGCCGGCACAACCTCTATAACTCGATGGCGGCCGGCATCTCGGCCCGCATTCTCGAAATCAGAAAAGAGAAGGTGCGCGAAGCGCTGTCCGACTTCAAGGGCGTCGAACACCGTCTCGAAAAGGTGGCCGATGTGCGCGGCGTGTCGTTTATCAACGATTCCAAAGCCACCAACGTCAATTCGTGCTGGTATGCCCTCGAAAGCATGACGACCCCCGTCGTGCTCATTCTCGGCGGCAAGGACAAGGGGAATGACTATTCCGAAATCGAGTCGCTTGTGGCCGAGAAGGTCAAGGCCATCGTGTGCCTGGGCGTCGACAACCGCAAGTTGCACGATTTCTTCGATGGAAAGGTGACGATGGCCGGCGATGCCCTGTCGATGAAAGAGGCCGTAGACAAGGCTTTTGCCGCGGCAGAACCCGGCGATACGGTGTTGCTCTCACCCTGTTGCGCCAGCTTCGACCTCTTTAAGAGTTACGAAGACCGGGGCCGCCAGTTCAAGGAGTGCGTGCGCAATTTATAACCGACAGCAGCGAAAGGAGCGTGTGGAATGAACGATAACAATACCATATTCAAGGGCGACCGTTTCCTGTGGGGAGTCTACTTCCTGTTGTGCCTCATCTCCATTGTCGAGGTGTATAGCTCATCGAGTTTCCTCACCCGTCGGGGGGGTGATTTCCTGGGCCCGGCCATGCGGCAGATTTCGTTTGTGCTGGCCGGTACGGCATTGGTGGTCATCATGCACAATTTGCATTATAAGTGGTGCAAGTTGCTGATGCTGCTGTTGATGCCCATCTCGCTCGTGCTCATGCTTTGGGTCGATATTTTCGGTTCGAATGTGAACGATGCCAGCCGTTGGCTCAATATTTTTGGCGTGTCGATACAGCCGTCGGAACTGGCCAAGCTGACTACCATTATCACACTGGCCTTTATCCTGGCTAAGTTCCGTTCCAAGGAGACCGGAAAGGTCACGCCCGATGCCTTCAAGTGGAGCCTTATCGTGATAGGCGTCTTTTGGTTCCTCATCTTCGTCGACAACTTTTCCACCTCGGTCCTGCTGGCTCTCGTGGGCTTTTGCATGATGATGGTGGCCGGCGTCGAAACCAAGAAGCTGGTTGTATTGGTAGCCATTGTGCTTGCTGCTTTGGCGGTGATAATCCCCGTTTCGGTAAAGGTGTTCGAGTATGAAAGCGAACATAAGGAGCCGTTCCCGGTCTTGGGCGATTCGCGACTCTCCACCATCGGGGCGCGTACGATACGTTTTGCCGAGAATTGGGGAAAGCCCGCCTATGAAGAGAAAATCGACCAGTTCAATTATCAGCCGCAACATGCCTATATGGCCGTGGCCAACGGCGGTTTCTTCGGTGTTTTCCCGGGAAACAGCCGCGAACGCGACTTTCTGCCTCAGGCTTTCTCCGACTTTATCTATGCCATTATCATCGAGGAGATGGGCATGGTTGGCGGTATCGTCGTCATGTTGCTCTATATGTCGATGCTCTTGCGAGCGGGGGTGATAGCCCGACGGTGCGAGAAAGCCTATCCGGCCTTCCTCATTACGGGGCTGGCCATGATGATAGCCTTCCAGGCGCTCATAAACATGGGTGTCTCGGTGGGGTTGCTTCCGGTGACGGGACAGCCGCTCCCGTTGGTGAGCCGCGGCGGTACCTCATTCCTCATCACGAGTGCCTACTTCGGCATTATGCTCAGTGTGAGCCGCTATGCCCGTCAGGCGGGAAAGAACGAAGAAGTTGTTGAGCCTCAGGTCGAGGAGACGGGCGATATTTCGGCTCCCAACCCGGCTCAGATGTCAGATAAATAAAGAATATGCCATGTCAGGAAAAATAAGAATGCTGGTAAGCGGCGGCGGCACGGGCGGTCACATCTTTCCGGCCGTCTCGATAGCCAATGCCGTAAAGGAAAAATGCCCCGATGCCGAAATCCTCTTTGTCGGTGCCGAGGACCGTATGGAGATGGAGAAGGTGCCGGCTGCCGGCTATAAGATAGTGGGGCTCCCCATCAGCGGCTTCTCGCGGAGCCATCTGTGGAAAAACTTCCGGGTCCTCTTCCGGCTGTTCAAGAGCCTTCGCAAGGCCCGTTCCATTGTCAAGACATTCCACCCCGACATCGCCGTGGGCGTGGGTGGATATGCCAGCGGCCCTACGCTGTGGGCTGCCGCCCGCCAAGGTGTGCCGACCCTCATACAGGAACAGAACTCTTATGCCGGCGTGACCAACAAACTCCTGGCCTCGAAAGCCGTGAAGATATGCGTCGCTTATGAAAACATGGAACGCTTTTTCCCGAAAGAACGGATTGTCCTCACCGGGAACCCCGTGCGACAGTCGTTGCAGGAGGCGACCTGCACGCGTGAAGAGGCGATAGGCTTTTTCGGCCTCGACCCGGAGAAGAAGACCATTCTTGTCGTGGGGGGGAGCCTGGGCGCCCGCACCCTCAACCTCAGTGTCATCGCAGCTCTCGACCGCATTCCCGGCGATGAGGTGCAACTGATATGGCAGAGCGGCGCTTATTATGAAGCGACGGTAAAAGCGGCGTTGGCCGGGAAAAACTATCCGCATGTCGTGCAGATGCCCTTTATCGCCCGCATGGATATGGCCTATAAAGCCGCCGACCTGGTCATATCGCGCGCCGGAGCCGGGTCTATTTCCGAACTTTGCCTCTTGGGTAAAGCGGCCATTCTGGTGCCTTCGCCCAATGTGGCCGAGGATCATCAGACCAAGAATGCCATGGCGCTCTCGGAGAAAGGTGCCGCCTTGCTCATTCCCGACCGTGAAGCCGAGAACCGCCTCATCGATACCGCCATCGAAAATGTGCAGAATGAGGCACTGCTCGCCAAGATGCAGGAGCGCATTCTCCAACTGGCGCAACGCGACTCGGCCGCGCGCATTGCCGACATTATCCTCGGAATCGTAGCAGAAAGGAAATCGAAATGAAAGCCTTGACAGCCTACACATCGGTCTATTTTGTCGGTGCCGGAGGCATCGGCATGAGCGCACTCGTGCGCTATTGTCTGGCAAAGGGCTATGTCGTGGCCGGATATGACAAAACACCCTCGACGCTCACCTCGGCACTCGAAAAGGAGGGCGCGCGACTCTTTTATGACGAATCGGTCGAGTTGATTCCCGCCCCGTTCAGAGACGCGGCGACGACGCTGGTCGTATATACCCCGGCCGTCCCCGATAGTCATGCCGGTCTTACCTATTTCCGTGAAAACGGTTTTACGGTGGTGAAGCGAGCCGAACTCTTGGGCCTGATTACCCGGGCGAGTCGCGGGCTTTGTGTCGCCGGTACGCATGGTAAGACCACCACGTCGAGCATGGCGGCCCACATGTTGGCCCAGTCGTCGGTGGGGTGCAGCGCATTCCTCGGTGGTATTCTGAAAAACTACGACAGCAATCTGATTCTCTCCGACAAGAGCGATTTGGTCGTCGTGGAGGCCGACGAGTATGACCGCTCGTTCCATCACCTGCAACCCTATATGGCGGTCATTACGGCCACCGATGCCGACCACCTCGACATCTACGGCACCTATGAGGCATATCTCGAAAGTTTCCGCCATTTCACCTCCCTCATACGCCCCGACGGGGTCTTGATTTTGAAAAAAGGCTTGCCTTTGCAGCCTGCACTTGCCGAGGGCGTGCGCCTGTATACCTATTCGCTCGATGACGGCGGCGACTTCTACGCCCGGAATATCCGCATGGGCAACGGGCAGATACTCTTCGACTGGGTCTATCCCGGCGGGGTGGTTGCCGACATCGACCTGGGGGTGCCCGTGCGGGTCAATATCGAGAACGGCGTGGCAGCCATGGCCTTGGCCTGGCTCAATGGCGTCACACCCGACGAGATGCGCCGGGCCATGAAGAGTTTTGCCGGAGCCCGGCGACGTTTCGACTTTTGGATACGCGAGGGCAAGACGATCTTGGTCGACGACTATGCCCATCACCCCGATGAGATAAAAGCCAGCCTTTCCTCGCTGCGGGCCCTGTATGCCGACAAAAAGATTTCGGTCATTTTCCAGCCCCATCTCTATACAAGAACCCGCGATTTTTGCGATCAATTCGCGGCGGCGCTCTCCTTGGCCGATGAGTTGATACTGCTCGACATCTATCCGGCCCGCGAACAACCGATACCGGGTGTCACTTCCCGCATCATCTTCGACAAGGTAAATTGCAAAAAGAAAGCGCTTTGTTCCAAAGAAAAGTTGCTCGAAACGATAAAAGAACGTAACTTTGAAGTCCTTATTACACTCGGAGCCGGCGACATCGACCGTTTGCTGCCGGCCATAAAAGAAGAGATACTCGCTCGATGAAACGCTTTTTTACCTACATATTGGCCGCCTTGTTTTCCCTCTACCTGCTGGTATCGCTGGCATGGGGGAATGCTGCCGCCCGTCATCGCCTTTACAAGGGGTTCAGCGTGACGGTGGTCGACAGTGCGCGGGCTCAATATGTGACGGCGGCCGAGGTGGCGGCTCATCTCTCCAAGTACATCAAGGCCGATGAGAATACCTTGCTCCAAGACATCAATACCGAAGACCTCGAAGAGCAGCTTTACCAGAACCGGCTCATCGAGGAGGTGCGTTGTTACAAGACGCCTTCGGGACTGTTGCGGGTCGATATTTCGCAGCGGGTTCCCATCTTGCGCGTGTTGGGCGACAGCGCCGCCTATTTTCTCGATGAGCACGGCAAGTTGATGCCTGCCAATCTTTCCGAGGCGGTTGCCGTCCCGGTTGCCACCGGACACATCTCGTCGGCCTATGCCCGGGAGACACTTTATCCCTTTGCCCGTTTCCTGCAAAAAAATGATTTCTGGCGGGCGCAGGTCGAGCAGATATATGTCGACGCTCACCAAAACGTGGAACTCACCCCCCGGGTGGGCGACCATCGCATATTGATGGGTAAGCTCACGGCTTACGAAGAGAAACTCGACAATCTCAGATGCCTCTACGAACAAGCCTTCTCGAAGTGCGGGTGGAACAAGTACAGCATCATCAACCTTAAATATAAGAATCAGGTGGTGTGCACACGACGCAAATAATAAAAAACTCAGATATGGAAGATACGAAGAAATATATCGTGGCGGTCGATTTGGGCTCCTCGCACATTTCGGCGGCGGCCGGCCACCGAGATGAGTCGGGCCGTTTCGTGGTCGATGCCGTGGAAACGGCCGAGAGCAAAGATGCCATCAAGCGGGGACGCATCATCAACGTCTCTGACGTTGCTTTCAAGCTTTCCCTGCTGTTCCATCGTCTCGAAACCCGTCTCTCCCCGAGCAAAATATCCAAAGCCTATGTCGGAGTGAGCGGGCAGTCGATACGTTCGCTCGATTATCCTGTGGTGCGGACGATTTCGATGGAGACTCCCATCGACGCCGCCTTGTTGGGCGAGCTCGAAATGGAGGCCCGGAACCGTGTCCTCGAAAACGGACTGGTTGTCTTCGATGTCATACCCGGCGATTTCAAGGTCGATGGCCGTTCGACCGAAAAACCCTGCGGTGAATACGGCTCGGAGATACGCGCCTCTTACCGTTTGATAGTGGGGAACGAAATTCACAAGCGCAATATCGAAAAGGCTTTTGAACAAGCCCAGATGCCGATAGCCGGTTACATCTGCACGATTCATGCGTCGGCTTCGGCCGTGCTCTCCGACGAAGAACGCCGCCAAGGTTGCGCCCTCGTCGATTTTGGCGCCGAGACGACCACGCTGGCCCTTTATAAGGAGGGCTCTTTGGTCGCGATGTTGACGATACCTTTCGGCGGGAACAATATTACCCGCGACATCACCTCCCTGCATGTGAAGGAGTCCGAAGCCGAGACCATCAAGAAAGCATACCAGCCGCAAAGCGACGCTTCGCAACCGGTCGATTGGGATATGAAAGATTACTATTTCGACTTCTCGGCCGAGGAAATCGAGGAGGTGATTACTTCCCGCATGGGTGAGATTGTCGCCAACGTCAAGGCTCAAATCGCCAATCTGTCGAAAAAATGTCCTTTGTCGGCCGGCATAACGCTCATCGGAGGCGCTTCCCTGATGAAAGGCCAAAAACAACTCCTGGCCAAGGAAACGTCGCTTGGCGTCTATAATGGCACGTTGTTCAATATATCTTTGCCGCAAGGCATCAACGGCATCGCTTCGGTGCAGGTCATCGGTTTGTTGCAGATGGGCCGCGAAGTGTGCGCCGAGCCGCCCGTGGTCGAGAAGAAGGCCGAGCCTGCGGCCCCTGTCGTCGAGTCCAAACCGCTTTTCCCCGAAGAGGAACCGGTGAAGGAGCCGCAAAATCGTCCCGATGAATCTACTGAGACAAAAGCACCCTTGTGGAAGAAATTTTGGGACAAGGTCAGCGAAGAAATGGACAAGGAAAATTAACCGATAACTATCTGTACCCATGGACGAATATAATGATAAACCGCAGTTCGAAGTGGCTGAACGTTCGGAATTGCCGGCCATCATCAAGGTGATAGGGGTCGGCGGTGGCGGTGGAAACGCCGTCGAGAACATGTTCAGAACAGGCATCAAAGATGTCTCTTTTGTCCTTTGCAATACCGATAAGCAGGCCATGCGCGGCACCAAGATACCCCGCACCCTCCTTCTCGGTCCCGGCCGTGGTGCCGGAGGCGACCCCAAGGTAGCCCAGGAATTGGCCGAGCAGAGCGTGGAGCAAATCAAGGAGTTGCTCAGCGACGATACCGACATGGTGTTTATCACCGCCGGTATGGGCGGCGGTACCGGGACGGGGGCTTCGCCCGTCATTGCCGGCGTGGCCCGTAGTTTGGGCATTCTCACCGTAGGCATTGTCTCTATCCCCTTTGCCTGGGAAGCGGAGTTTAAGATAAGGCAGGCGCTTGCCGGGGTCGAGAACCTGCGTAAAAATGTCGATGCCCTGCTGGTCATCAACAACGAAAACCTGCGCAAGGTATATCCCGACCTTACCTGGCTCAACGGTTTCAAGAAAGCCGACGAGACCCTTACCATAGCCGCCAAGAGTATTGCCGAGCTGATTACCGTAAAAGGGTATATCAATCTCGACTTTGCCGACGTGCGCCGTACCCTCGAAGACGGAGGCGTGGCGGTGATGAGCAGCGGGTTCGGCGAGGGCGAACACCGTATCACCAAGGCCATCGAAGATGCCCTGCACTCGCCCCTGTTGGCGGCCGACAACCTCTATCGGGCCAAACGCATACTCATCAACCTCTACCTCAGTTCATCGTCCGACGACCAGGTCGTCATGGAGGAGTTCAAGGAACTCAACGAGTTTATGGCCCGCTTCGACGGCGTGAAGACCATCTCGGGCATCACCATCGACGATTCGCTCGAAGCCAAGGTGAAGGTAACGATATTGGCTTCGGATTTTGGCGACGGCGTGATGGACATCGAGGGCGCCTATCCCGGAGAAAAAGAGTATGTCATTCTCTCCCTGTCCCAAATGGACGACAATGCCGTGCTCGAAAAACTCGACCGCACCCCCACCTATGACCGACCGGGCAATTTTGCCAAGCAGTTGCTGCAAGTGTCGCGGGAAGAGACCCCTGCCCGCGAGGACAATTACAATGGCAATGGGGTGATACTCTTTGACAAAATCGAATAAGAACAAAAAAACGAAAAGATATGAGTTTATTTGACCAAATCAGTAATGATATCAAGACCGCCATGCTGGCTCGTGACAAACAACGCCTCGAAGCCCTGCGCGGCATCAAGAAAGAATTTATCGAAGCCAAGACCGCCAAAGGCGCCGATGGCGAGTTGCACGACGACGTGGCTCTGAAAATCCTCGCCAAGATGGCCAAGCAACGCCGTGAAAGTGCCCAAATCTATGCCGAGCAAAACCGTCCCGACCTGGCCGGGCCCGAGTTGGCCGAAGCCGCCGTTATCGAGTCATACCTGCCTCAGCCCATGACCGATGCCGAGCTCGAAGCCGCTCTCAAAGAAATCATCGCCGAGGTGGGTGCCACATCGGCCAAGGAGATGGGAAAGGTGATGGGTGTCGCCTCGAAGAAACTGGCCGGGAAAGCCGACGGAAAAGCCATCTCGGAGAAGGTAAAGGCTTTGTTGGCCTGATGCACAAAAGAAAAATGTTGTTTTTACTAAAAAGATAGATTATGCTTACACTTGCCGCAATCAAAGAGAATCCCGAAGAAATCATTCGGAAGCTGGCAAAAAAACATTTCGACGCCCGTGAGGCCATTGCCAAAGTTTTGGAACTGGATAAAGTGCGTCGCTCCTCACAAATGGAGTTGGACAAGAGCCTCTCCGAATTGAAAACCCTTTCGGCGCAAGTCGGTAAACTCATGAAAGAGGGAAACGCCGCCGAAGCCGAAGCCGTGAAAGCCAAAGTGGCCGAAATGAAGGAGTCGAACAAGAAACTCGAAGAGACCATGACATCGGCCGAAGCGAATATTACCGACATACTCCTCTCTGTCCCCAATACGCCCTGTGATATGGTGCCCGAGGGACGCACGGCCGAAGACAACATCGTGGAGCGTTCGGGCGGAGTCATGCCCAATCTGCCTGCCGATGCTCTGCCCCACTGGGAATTGGCCCGCAAATACGACCTCATCGACTTTGAACTGGGCGTGAAAATCACCGGAGCCGGATTCCCCGTTTATAAAGGTAAAGGTGCCCGCCTGCAACGAGCCCTCATCAGCTTCTTCCTCGACAGCGCCCGCGAAGCCGGTTATCTCGAAGTGCAACCCCCCTATGTGGTCAATGCCGCTTCGGGTTATGGCACCGGACAACTCCCCGACAAGGAGGGCCAGATGTACCATTGCAACGAAGACGACCTCTATCTCATACCTACCGCCGAAGTCCCCGTCACCAACCTCTATCGCGACGTGATACTCGACGAGTCGCAACTTCCTATTCGCAACACCGCTTATTCGGCATGCTTCCGTCGGGAGGCCGGCTCTTATGGCAAAGATGTGCGGGGGCTCAACCGCCTGCACCAGTTCGACAAGGTCGAAATCGTGCAAATACAGCACCCCGACCACTCCTATGAGTCCCTCAAAGAGATGATCGATTATGTGCAGACGCTGGTGGAACGGCTCGAATTGCCGTGGCATATCCTCCGTCTTTGCGGCGGTGACATGAGTTTCACATCGGCCATCACCTTCGACTTCGAGGTATTCTCGGCCGCCCAGAAACGTTGGCTCGAAGTGAGCTCCGTCTCCAACTTCGAGAGCTATCAGGCCAATCGCCTCAAATGCCGTTTCCGTGGTGCCGACAAAAAAATACGTTTGGCACATACCCTCAACGGCAGCGCGCTGGCTCTGCCGCGTATCGTGGCCGCTTTGCTCGAAAACAACCAGACTCCCGAGGGCATTCGCATACCCAAAGTGCTGGTTTCCTATACAGGATTCGACATCATCGACTGATGGGTTTCCCTGCCACAAGGAAGAGAGAGGCTCGACTTTGTGTCGAGCCTCTCTCTTTTATGCTCCGGAGTTGAGAATAAATGCCCCAATAGTTGCCTATTAAAGAAAAAAGAATAAATTTGCAAAACGAGGAACCTTAAAAACTGTTTGTCATGGATACCGTGAAACGCATTCTCATCATGGGGGCAACTTCGGGTATAGGCTTGGAGCTTGCCAAGTTGTGTATTGCCAAAGGGTGGCGGGTAGGTATTGCCGGCCGGCGAGCCGAGCCGCTCGAAAAACTTCGCCAGTCGGCGCCCTCGCAGGTGGTGGCAGGTTGTATCGATGTCACTCGGGAGTCGTCGGCTGCGGATATGTTGCAGTTGGTCGAGAATATGGGCGGCATGGATATTTATTGCCATGTCTCGGGTATCGGCGCGCAGAATCCCACACTCGACCCGGCCGTGGAGTTACGCACGATGGAAACCAATGTCATGGGCTTTACCCGCATGGTGACGGCCGCATACAACTATTTCGCCCAGCGGGGCGGTGGGCAGATTGCCGTTGTCTCTTCCATTGCAGGCACGAAAGGGCTTGGCTCGGCCACGGCCTATTCGGCCTCGAAGCGGTTGCAGAACACCTATCTCGATGCCTTGTCCCAGTTGGCGCGTATGCGGAAGTTGAAAATTACCTTTACCGACATACGTCCCGGTTTCGTGGCTACCGACCTGCTCAACAAGGAGCATCACTACCCGATGCTCATGCCCTTGCTGCCTGTGGCCCGTAAGGTGTTCCGTGCCATCGAGCGCCGTCGCCGTCGCGTGATTATCGACTGGCGTTTTGCGATTTTGGTCTTCTTCTGGCGCCTTATTCCTGCCGGCTTGTGGGAGCGCATGCCCGTGAGCGTCATAAAGAACGAATAGAAAGAAAAAACGGTCTTTGCCATTGTGGCAAAGACCGTTTTTCTTGTTTATGAATCGACAGGATTACATCTTGTTGCTGACGAAGAGGTGGGTCGACGCACGGAACTCGCCGCCGGGAGCGATGTAACGGAATCCGTAGGCTTCGGGGTCGGAGAGGTTGGGAGCGTTTGTGGCCCAGCTTTGCGGTTCGGGGCAGGCGTAGGGCACGTTGCCTCCGTTGTTCCAGAATGTCCAGTATTTGAAGTTCTCATCGACTTCGTAGCAGGCCGACCAGCCGCTGGCGGTGTCGGTCATGATGGCGCCGTTGTAGGGGTGGCCGTCAACGGTGAGCGTCTCGTTTACCAAGGCCCACTCCATGGCTTCGCCGCAGGGGGCGATACCTTCGGTGCGCAGGGGGGCTTCGGCGGGGGTGAAGTCGAGCAGTTTTTCGGTGGGGAGCGTGCGCTCGTTCATCTCCATGCGTTTGCCCACGGAGAGGCGCAGGCGGTAGTCACTGGCTTTGCCGTCGGCGGTGAAGGGTACGCGTATGGGGGTGTGGAATCCCATGCCCACGGGCATGTCTTTGTCGCTGAGGTTCTCGAAGACGGTGGTCTGGTGCAGACCGTCGGCGTCGAGGCGGAATATCATGCGACAGCAGAATTCGTGGGGAAAGTCACGGAAGATGGCGTTGTTGAAGGCGTTGCTGTAATAGACGGCTTCGACCTCGGCAAACCCGTCGCCGTCGACGGTGCGCGACACATCGAACGGCTCTCCTTTGATGATGCCGTGGTGGTAGTTGTTCTGGGCCGGAATGGTGATGGGGTATTGGTATTTGCGGCCTTCGAAGGTATAGGTGCCGTCGGCGATGCGGTTGGGCGGGAAGAGCAGGGGCAAGCCGTAGATTTGGGGGCGTTCCTTGAAGTTGTCCATCTCATCGGCTTCGGGGGTGCGCAGTATTTCGATGCCGGTGGCAAGGTGTTTGAGTTTTACGACATTGGCACCGACCGAGGGCACCATGATGGCTTCGTATCCTCCGGCGGTGAATTGCACGGCCGGGACGCCGTTGAAATTGATTTTCTCAATCATGGTATTCTGTGTTTAAATGATTCGTTCTCAAAAATAGGAAATTATTTTGCATTTCTTCTCATGTGCCGCCTATTTTTCGATAAAATTTTGGGTGGAACAATAAAAAACGGCTGCCCCCAGCGGGGCAGCCGTTATAGAGGGCGGGGTCTGTATTAGAGGTTGAGGGCGCTGTTGGTTTTGCGCACGGCCTCCGCGCTGGCTTTGAAGAGGGCTTTCTCTTCGTCGTTGAGTTGGAAGTCGACGACTTTTTCCCAACCGGTGCGGCCCAGTACGACGGGCACGCCGATGCAGATGTCGTTCTCTCCGTATTCGCCTTCGAGGTAGACGCTGCACGGAACCACTTTCTTCTGGTCGCGTATCACGGCTTCGGCCACATAGGCGGCGGCAGCGCCGGGGGCATACCAGGCCGAGGTGCCGAGCAGTTTGGTGAGGGTGGCGCCGCCCACCATGGTGTCGGCTACGACTTTGTCGAGCGTCTCTTTTTCGAGCAGTTGGGCGACGGGCATGCCTTTGTAGGAGGCGAAGCGCACCAAGGGTATCATGGTGGTGTCGCCATGGCCGCCGATGACGATGCCTTCGATTTCGTTGGCGTTGGCGTTGAGGGCTTTGCTCAGGTAGCATTTGAAGCGGGAGCTGTCGAGGGCGCCTCCCATGCCGATGACACGGTTTTTGGGCAGCCCCGAGGTTTTCTGTATCAGATAGGTCATCGTGTCCATGGGGTTGCTGACGCACACGATGATGGCATTGGGCGAGTGAGCGAGAATGCTGTCGGTCACGGCTTTGACGATACCGGCGTTTACGCCGATGAGCTCTTCGCGCGTCATGCCCGGTTTGCGGGGAATACCCGAGGTGATGACAACAACGTCCGAACCGGCCGTCTTGGTATAATCGTTGGTTACGCCGCTGATTTTGGTGTCGAATCCGAGAAGGGTTGCCGTCTGCATCATGTCGAGGGCTTTGCCTTCGGCTACGCCTTCTTTGATGTCGAGCAGAACAACTTCATCGGCCACTTCATTGAATGCCAAAACATTGGCACAGGTGGCACCCACATTACCGGCGCCTACGACTGTGATTTTTGCCATAATTTGAAAATTAAAGGGTTATACAATCTTTTTTACTGTAAGCAAGACTCAGTTTGTAGGACAAAGGTATGGAGATTTTCTTTTATGGAAAATTTTCCCTAATTAAAATTCGATAAAAAACGGCAATCGGGAAATGTCGGCCGCTTGTGGAGCGGGAGCCGGGACGGCCGGTACCCGGAGATGCGTCCGGGAGGAAAAATCCATTTTGTAAGGTTTACCTGTCAAAATAGCCCATAAAATGAAAATTTTCAAGAGGATAGGGGCGGGAAAAGATGTTTTTTTATCAAAAAAGATGCGCGGGTAAAGATAAAATAGCTACCTTTGCGTCGGAAAAAATGAGACATCATTTTTCTGAACACATTGTGAAGAAGAAACGTTATTATATAACCTTTTAAAATTTAGAACAATGATTAAAGTAGGTATTAATGGTTTCGGCCGCATCGGACGTTTTGTTTTCCGTGCTGCTCAAAAGAGAAACGACATTCAAATCGTTGCCATCAATGACTTGTGTCCCGTAGACTATTTGGCATATATGCTCAAATATGATACGATGCACGGACAATTCGACGGTACCATCGAGGCCGACGTAGAAAACAGCCAACTGATTGTTAACGGTCAGAAAATCCGCGTGACGGCTGAAAAGAATCCCGCCGACCTGAAATGGGACGCCGTAGGTGCTGAATATGTTGTAGAGTCGACCGGTCTCTTCCTGACCAAAGAAAAAGCTCAGGGTCACATCGATGCCGGTGCCAAATATGTCGTTATGTCGGCTCCTTCGAAAGACGACACCCCCATGTTCGTATGCGGTGTAAACGAAAAGACCTATGCCGGTCAGAAATTCGTTTCGAACGCTTCCTGCACCACCAACTGCTTGGCTCCCATCGCCAAAGTATTGAACGACAAATGGGGTATCACCGATGGTTTGATGACCACCGTTCACTCTACCACCGCTACCCAGAAAACCGTTGACGGTCCTTCGATGAAAGACTGGCGTGGTGGCCGTGCCGCTTCGGGCAACATCATTCCCTCGTCGACCGGTGCTGCCAAAGCCGTAGGTAAAGTTATCCCCGAACTCAACGGTAAACTCACCGGTATGTCGATGCGTGTTCCGACCCTCGATGTTTCGGTTGTTGACCTCACCGTAAACTTGGCCAAACCCGCTACCTATGCCGAAATCTGCGCCGCTATGAAAGAGGCTTCGGAAGGCGAACTCAAAGGTGTGCTGGGCTATACCGAAGATGCTGTCGTTTCGTCGGACTTCCTCGGCGACACCCGCACTTCTATCTTCGACGCCAAAGCCGGTATCGCTCTTACCGATACCTTCGTAAAAGTAGTTTCTTGGTATGACAATGAAATCGGTTACTCCAACAAAGTACTCGACCTCATCGCTCACATGGCTACCGTAAACAAATAAGATTTACACTCCTTGTAAATGATAGCGCAAGAGTTGCCCGACACCCCGTCGGGCAACTCTCTTTTTTATGCCTCGACTTTGCGAGGAGAGTAGGTGCGGTAATTTTCGAGGTAGGCGTTGATCCACTGCCGGGCCTTGACGCGGGCATCGCGCATCGAGCCGATGATGCGTATCGGGGTGCGGCGGTCGCAACTTTCGACGTCGAAGTCGAAATCGGTAATCCCTTCGCCTTTCTTGTCGAATTGCGCCCGGCAATGCAGCCGCAGCGGAATGCTGTCGACCGAGGTTTCGTACTCGCTGCGGTAGCGGTTGTCGACCAGGTCGTCGTAGTCGAAGTGGGCAATGAACTGCCCGGCACACAATAGTGCCAGATGGCGGGTGTCTAATGCGGTCATATCTTGCTCCTTTCTTCCTGTCCGGTGGGGGGAAGGACGACGAAGTCCAAAATCCGAAGGTTCCCATTCCTCCGATAAAACAATCCTAAAATAAAGGTCGTCCTTCCCCGACGGATACCATTTTGTTGAAATATGATTGGTATAAAACCATGAAAATGAAATTACTCAAAAAGGCTTAGAAATAAAAAATATACCTAAAATAATAGGATATTTGAAACTCTTTCCTTACCTTTGCTGCAACAAAAATATGGTAATATAACCACACAATCGTGTGATATTTATCAAATCGGAAGTCCAATAAAAAAATTCCCACATTATGACGAACGATGAACTCATAGGTCGGGTCAGGGAGCTGATAAAAATGCTGCAAATCACTCAGAATGAGTTTGCCGACCGCATCAAAACCGATCGTTCCAATTTCTCGAAGCATGTCAATGGCAAGTTGCCCATCAACGAGTCGCTCATCAACAAGATTGTCGTGGGCCTGGGGGTATCGAAGGAGTGGCTGCTCACCGGTCGGGGCAACGTCTTCTACATGATGCCGCCTCAGCACAGCAAGGCCGTGTCGTTGCCGGCCTCGGCCATACACAGCGACGTGCGTCAGGGAGCGAAAGTCTATGATGTCGATGTGACCGCCGGCAACATGGGGCGCAGCATGATGTTCTCCAACGACCGCCTTATCGGGGCGATAGACGTTCCCTTTATCAGCCCCGACAGCAGCATCGTGCGGGTGAGCGGAGACAGTATGCAGCCGGTCATTTGTTGCGGCGACATGGTGGCCATCAGGGAGGTGCGCAACCTCGACCTCATTTTCTGGGGACAGATATATGTCGTGCTCCTCGACGACTACCGCATGGTGAAGTATGTGCGCAAGCACCAGGACCCCTCGATGGTGATTCTGCGCAGCGCCAACAAGGAATATGACGATATAGAGGTGCGCAAGAGCGACATACGCGACCTCTTCGTGGTGGAACACATCATACGTTTCGACAGTCGCATGTAAGACAATCACAACCTATGGGAAAAAACAAATTACAGAAATTCGACGACATGAGCGGCTATCCGCATGTCTTTCAATACCCCTTTGCCGTTTTGCGGGAGAAAGGTTTTGCGATGCAAGGCCGTTGGAATGCGGATTTTTTCAAGAACGACCACCCCATTGTCCTCGAACTGGGCTGCGGCAAAGGCGAGTATGCCGTGGGACTGGCACGCAAGTATCCGCACAAGAACTTTATCGGCGTCGACATCAAGGGCGCCCGCATGTGGACCGGCGCAAAAGCCTCCTTGCAGGAAGGACTCTCCAATGTGGCCTTTTTGCGCACGTCGATAGAACTCATCGACCATTTCTTCGCACCCGGAGAGGTGTCGGAGATATGGATTACCTTCCCCGACCCTCAGATGAAGAAGGTGCGCAAACGCCTCACCTCGACCCGTTTCATGGAGTTGTATCGCCGGGTGTTGCGTCCCGACGGGC
Source organism: Candidatus Caccoplasma merdavium (assembly GCA_018715595.1). Classification (NCBI taxonomy): domain Bacteria; kingdom Pseudomonadati; phylum Bacteroidota; class Bacteroidia; order Bacteroidales; family Bacteroidaceae; genus Candidatus Caccoplasma; species Candidatus Caccoplasma merdavium. The sequence goes on from DVLI01000010.1 coordinate 45,326, forward strand.
TGATACATCTCAAATGCGACAGTCCGTTCCTTTATACCTACACTTGCGAGATGGTGAAGGCCAACCGCTATCCCGTGCGGGTGCAGACCGATGACCTCTACCACTCGGGCATCGACGACGACATTCTCTCCATACGCACGTTTTATGAACAGCAATGGCTCGACCGCGGCATGACCATCAAATACATACAATTCGTGTGCGAGCCCCGTGACGCCTATGTCGAGCCCGATGTGGAGATAGAGTATGACTCCTATCGCAGTTTCAACCGCAGCAAGCGCAGCGCCGCCGCTTCGGGAAAATAAGGCAACAGAGAACTTTCATTCTTATCTAATATGGCAATATATCCAAAACTGATTCTCGACGCACTGGCTACGGTGCGTTATCCCGGTAACGGGAAAGACCTCGTTGCGGCCGGCATGGTCGAAGACGACATTCGCATCGAGGGCAACAAGGTCTCTTTCTCGCTCATTTTCGAGCGAGCCAACGACCCTTTCCAGAAGTCGGTGGTGAAAGCGGCCGAGACCGCCATTCTCACTTATGTGGGCGAGGAGGTCGACATCAAAGGTAACATACGGGTCAAGAGCCGTCAGGCGCAGGCGCCTGCGCCCGGGAAGCTCCTGCCGCAGGTCAAGAACATCATCGCGGTCTCTTCGGGAAAAGGCGGTGTGGGAAAATCGACCGTCTCGGCCAATCTGGCTGTCGCCTTGGCTCGCCAAGGTTACAAGGTGGGCTTGCTCGATGCCGATATTTTCGGCCCGTCGATGCCCAAGATGTTCGATGTCGAAGACGCCCGTCCCTATGCCGAGAATATCGACGGACGCGATCTTATCCTCCCTGTGGAGAAATACGGCGTAAAGCTCCTCTCGATAGGCTTCTTTGTAAATCCCGAGAGTGCCGTCGTGTGGCGGGGCGGAATGGCCAGCAACGCGCTGAAACAACTCATCGCCGATGCCGCGTGGGGCGACCTCGACTATTTTGTGCTCGACCTGCCCCCGGGAACGAGCGACATTCATCTCACCCTCATACAGACCTTGGCCATCACCGGGGCGATTGTGGTCTCCACTCCCCAACAAGTGGCGCTGGCCGATGCCCGCAAGGGTATCGACATGTTTACCAACGAGAAGGTGAACGTGCCGGTGCTGGGGTTGGTCGAGAATATGTCGTGGTTTACACCGGCCGAACTGCCCGAGAACCGCTATTACCTCTTCGGAAAGGAAGGGGCAAAGCATTTGGCCGAGGAGATGAATATTCCCCTGCTTGGCCAGATTCCCATCGTGCAGAGCATCTGCGAGGGGGGAGACGACGGCCGGCCCGTGGCTCTCGACGAGAATACGGTTACCGGGCAGGCTTTTGCCGAGTTGGCCCGGGCTGTGGTCGAGGCCGTGGATCGTCGCAACGAATCATTGCCTCCGACGCAGATTGTCGAGACCCACAAGTCGTAGTTTTGTTTTGAGGGTCATCCCTCTGACGGGAGGGAGTGCCAAAAGAAAAAAGCGGCCAGCCTTTTGCAGGGCTGGCCGCTTCGTTTTATCGGAGGGGTGAATTAGCGGGGAAGCGTGCGTATTTTGAGTTTGGCATAGGCGCGTTCGGCTTTGGCCAATGCCTCTTCGACCGTGTCGGCAGACGCCAGAATCACACCCAGGCGGCGGTGCCCCTTGACTTCGGCCTTGCCGAATATGCGTATTTGCACGTCGGGTTCGCTCAATACCTCTTCGAGGTTGTCGAACTCGACCTTGTCGGTATCGCCTTCGACGACGATGGCCTTGGAGGCCGACGGGGCGTGGAAGCGGATTCCCGGGACGGGGAGTCCCAGCACGGCGCGGGCGTGGAGGGCAAACTCCGACAGGTCTTGCGAAATCATCGTTACCATGCCCGTATCGTGCGGACGGGGCGATACTTCGCTGAATATCACTTCGTCGCCGCAGATAAACATCTCCACACCGAAGATGCCCCAGCCACCCAGTGCGGCCGTGATTTTACCGGCAATCTCTTCGGCGGCTTTCAGGGCTTTCTCGCTCATGGCTTGCGGTTGCCACGATTCGCGGTAGTCGCCGTCGACCTGGTGGTGTCCGATGGGTTTGAGGAAGGTGGTGCCACCGATGTGGCGCACGGTGAGGAGGGTTATCTCGTAGTCGAAATTGACAAAGCCTTCGACGATGACGCGTCCGGCTCCGGCGCGTCCGCCTTCTTGGGCGTAGTGCCAGGCGTGGTCGATGTCGGCTTGGGTGCGTATGACGCTTTGGCCGTGGCCCGACGAGCTCATGATGGGTTTTACGACGCAGGGCATGCCTATTTCGGCCACGGCGGCCTCAAATTCTTCCCGGGTCGAGGCGAAGCGGTAGGGCGAGGTTTTCAGCCCCAGTTCTTCGGCGGCGAGGCGGCGTATGCCTTCGCGGTTCATGGTGAGGAAGGTCGCTTTGGCCGTGGGGGTGACGTTGTAGCCCTCTTTTTCGAGTTCTACGAGGGTGGGGGTGGCGATGGCCTCGACCTCGGGTATGATGTGGTCGGGTTTCTCTTTTTCGATGATTTCGCGCAGCTTGGCTCCGTCGAGCATCGACAGCACATAGGAGCGGTGAGCCACTTGCATGGCGGGGGCGTTGGGGTATTTGTCGAGGGCAACGACTTCCACACCATAGCGTTGTAGTTCGATGGCGACCTCTTTGCCGAGTTCGCCCGAACCGCATAGGACGACTTTGGTTCCGATTTCTGAAAGGGCAGTTCCGAGTTTAGTCATAGTGTAAGGGTTTTGGAGGTAGGAAGAAGAGAAAATCGGAAACGCCTGTCTCCGATTTTCCGTGTATGTGAGATTACTTGCGGGTGATGCGGAACCAGTCTGTTTCGAGCCAGCCGCTGTCGTTGCTCTTCCACGGACGGGTGCAGAAGAGGCCGACCTTGGCGCCAATCCATTTGCCTACCTGGGCGGTGAAGGCTTTGCCGACAGGCTCATATTTCTTGCCGTCGAGGCTGTAATAGAAAGTGCATACGCACTTGTAGTCTCCTTTTTGGGTCGGTTTTTTGGCTCCGGCCTGTTCGAACTTCACGCGCAGGTAGAGCTCATCGCTGTCGAGTTTGATGGCGGCATTCTCTTTTTCGATGCCCCCTTTGTCGGCTTTCTTGCAGTCGGCTTGCACGAGGTAGAGGCCGTCGGCCCGGCTGTCGAGAGCCAGCACGGCGTAGTCGAGGCCCATGACCACGAGTCCGGCGCGTTCGCCTTCAACCGTTTTCCCTTTGTTCTTGCGGGGCACGAATTTTACTTTCGTGGTGGCCGTGAAGTTTTCGGTGGGGAGTTTTTGCAACAGCAGGTTGGGAACGTCATAGAGGCTCTTCATGTCGGGGGTGTAGTGCGAGAAGAGGCGTAGTTGTGAGGCGGCGGCATCGCAGAAGTACCACAAGGCATTGGGGTTGCCGTGCCATTGCCATTGCAGGCCGAGGTCCACACTGTCGAACTCGTCGCTTTCGGCGGGGGTGGCTTTCGGGTAGGTCTTGCCTACGTTGGGTTTTTTATAGGTGCTGACCGGTTCGCCGCAGCCGTCGCCGTCTTTGTCGACACCGATGACGGGCCAGCCGTTTTCGAGCCATACCATGGGTTGCAGATGCACGACGCGACCGTAAGCGCCTTTGTCTTGGAAGTGCAGGAACCAGTGTTCCTTGCCGTCGGGGGTGTCGACCCAACCACCTTGGTGCGGGCCGTTGACGTCGGTGTTGCCTTGTGCCATGACGGTGCGGGTTTCATAAGGTCCCCACACGTTTTTGGAACGGAGCACCACCTGCCAACCCGTGGCTACGCCGCCGGCGGGCGAGAAGATGTAGTAGTAGCCGTCGCGTTTATACATTTTGGCCCCTTCGATGGTCTCGTTGCCGATGTGTCCGTCATAGATGACGCGGTCGGACCCGATGGTGGCGGTGCCGTCGGGAGTCATCTCTATCATGCCGATGATACTCTTCACACCGGCGCGGCTACCGGCATAGCCATGGGCAATGTAGGCGCGGCCGTCTTCGTCCCAGAAGGGGCAGGGGTCGATGAGCCCTACTGCGGGGTGAATGAGTATGGGGTCGTCCCAGCGTCCGGCCGGGTCTTTGGTCTTAATCATGTAGATGCCCCGGTCAGGGTCGCCATAGCATACATAGAATTCTCCGTTGTGGTAGCGTATGCTGGGAGCCCACACGCCGTTGCCGTGCTGGGGCTTGGAGAAGTCTTCTTCGGGGGTGAGCCGTTCGGCGGCATAACCGATGAGGGTCCAGTTGACGAGGTCTTTGGAGTGCAGGATTTGCAGGGCCGGTATGCAGTTGAAGCTCGATGAGGTCATGTAGTAGTCGTCGCCGACCCGGCAAACGTCGGGGTCGGAGTAGTCTGCGTTGATAATCGGGTTTTTGTATTTTCCGTTACCGAGGTCGGGAACCCATACTTCCGAGATGTTTTGGGCCGCGAGCTCGCCGGCCAGGAGCAGGAGGGCTGCAATGAGGCTGTTTTTTTTCATGGGAGTTTGTTTAGATGTGTTTATATGAGAGATTTGTTTTATCGGTTTTGCCACCAGTCGCCGCCGAGGACGTTCTCGCGGGTGTATTTGCGGGCTTCTTTCTTGGAGAGTTGGCGGCACCAGTCTACTCTTTTCTCGATGCCGGCACCTTCGCCGCTGTTGTGGTATTCGGCATAGCGGGCGGTCTTTTCGTTCTCGGGGTTACGCCAGTTTTCCCAGCCTTCGTAACGGATATGCTTGCCGAGGTCGCACTCCATGAAGACAACGGCGGCGTAGGCTCGCCACGGACGTCCGAGGTAGACTTTGTTTACGTCGTTCTCGGCGGTGAGGGTGCAGTTGTGGAAGACATAGCCGAAGGGACTCTCGGCGGCCGTGGAGGCGGCTGTGATGTAAGAGTTCTGCTTGCTGTGTATCTGGCAGTTCTCAAACCAGCAGATGGCCGGGCCGAAGATGAAGTCGGTCGTGCCGTCGATGTAGCAGTTCTCAAAGTAGACGTGGCTCTTCTCGTCACCGGTGAAGAGCGTGTCCTGGTTGCCTTTGAGGCGGCAGTTGCGTACGATGATTTGGTCGCCTTCGGTGTGCAGGGCTACGGCCTGTCCCACACGCCCGGCGTTGTTTTCGATGGTGAGATTTTCGAGGGTGATGCGATGGCCGGCCACCAGCATCGTGTGGGTGCGGAAGGTTCCCATTTTGGTGATGCTGTCTCCGAAGTAGACAATTTCTTTGCCGGCGTAGTCGCCAAAGGTGATGATGGTGCTGTCGGCGCTTTCTCCGGTGAGGGTGATGTCGCATTTCCAGGTGGGAATGATGACTTTCTCGTTATAGGTGCCGTTCTTGATAAAGACGGTGATGGGTATGGGGGTGTAGTCGCGTATGGCGTATATGGCTTCTTGTATGGAGGTGTAGTCGCCGCTGCCGTCTTGGGCCACGATGAGGCGTTGCTTGGGGCCTTGGGCTGCCGAGATGAAGGTGCAGGCAAGGAAAAAGAAGAGGAAAAATTTCATTCGGTTTTTCATGATGCGAATTTTTATAATTTGGGGTCTAAGATACGCTTTTTTTTTCTTTGAGAGGTGTCTCTTTGATGCAAAACAGGGGGACTTTTTGGTTTTTATGGAAAAAAAATCGGTGACGCGCATTTCCTCGCATCACCGATTTTTTGTTGTATGCCAGATAAATTCTTATCTGATGAGCGATACTTCCAAGTCGTTCTCGACTTCGGAGGTAGAAATTTTGTCTTCGCGAGACAGCCAACCCAAAGCTGCAAAAATTTGTTTATCTTTCAGTTTGGTCGCTTTTTTCAAATCTTTTACGGTCATGGGACCTTTTTCGTTCAGTGCATTCCACACCAAACCGGCATTCATGCCAATTTCTTCTCTTTTCATAATCAGTAAAAAATTTATTCTAGTTATAGAATATGCCGCAAAGGTATGAATTTATTTTTAAAACAATAAAAAAATAGAAGCTATTTCATGAAAATTTGAAACAGCTTCTATCTGATAATGGGTTTTTTTATCGTCAGTTTTTATTCATTATCCGGTTTTAGTCGTTCATTTCGATGCAGAGCATGATAAACGGGGCGACACCTTTGGGGTCGTTGTCGCGAATCACTTCGTTGATGTAGTATTCGAACGAACCGTCGCGGTAGGGTTTGCCGCCCAAGCCGGCTACACCGCATACGCGGGTGAGCGAGACGAGACCTTTTTCATCGACTTTGATGAAGTTGTCGAGAATACCTTGATAGGCTTTCTTGGCCATTTCGAGGGTCGAAGGGTCGAGGTAGCCTTTGCGCACGCCTTTGGCAATGGCATAGGCATACATGGGTGTGCACGACATTTCGAGGTAGTTGCCTTCACGGCCGGTTTGGTCGATGACCTGGCACCAGGCTCCGGTTTGCGGGTCTTGGTATTTGGCCAGATTTTTCACGATGCCTTGCAAGATGGTGATTATTTTGTCGCGACCCGGTTGGTCTTGGGGCAGATAGTCGAGGGCATCGACGATGGCCATCATGTACCAGCCGAGGGCGCGTCCCCATACATGAGCCGAGCGGCCGCTCTTGTCCGACCAGGGCAGTGCCTTGATTTCGTCCCAGGCGTGACGGTAGAGGCCGGTCTCCTTGTCGTAGGTGCGTTTGGCGACAAGGAGGAACTGGTTGACGATGTCGGCATAGGCAGCTTCGTTATCGGCATCGAACGTGGCGGTGTATTGTGCATAGTAGGGTTCTCCCATGTAGATGCCGTCGAGCCACATCTGGAACGGATAGACGCGTTTGTGCCAGAATCCGCCTTCGGAGGTGCGGGGTTGTGATGCCAGTTGCGAGCGCAGGGTGTCCATGGCGATTTTGTAGCGGGGGTCTTGCTCGCGTTCATAGAGTCGGAAGAGTATCTTGCCGGGATTGACGTGGTCGAGGTTGTAGTTGCTTTTCTTGTACCCGTAGATGATGCCTTTCTCGTTGATGATGGTGTCGGCAAATTCTTTGACATAGGTGTAGAAAGGCGCTACGATTTTGGCGTATTTCTTGTTGTCGATGTAGTGGTCATGGACGTCGAGGAACGATTGGCATTCGAGGCCGTGGCAGTAGTTCCATTTCAGCCCTTTGCTGAAATCGAGCATCCACCCTTCGGGGTTGCGGATTATCTCCGATTGCGTCATGCGTATCGACATGGGCAGGTCGGGGTCTACTTCGAATTTCTGTTTTTTCTTGGCGTCGATGCTGCCGCAGCAGCCGATGGCCAAGGCTGTGAAAAGTACGATTTTAAAGGTCTTTTTCATAAGCTCTTAGGGTTTTGTGTATTTTATGGTGATGATTTCGTGGTCGGCTTTTATTTGCAAGAGGTAGAGACCTGCGGGTAAAGCGTGTGTTGCCAGCTTTTGGCTATGTGCGCCGGCCGGCTGGTTTTTCAAGACGATATTGTCGTGTCTCCTCCCGGCCGGGTCGATGAGTGTCATCTCTACGTCGCTCTGTCGGGGAAGGAGGTAATGCACCTCGGCTTCGCCTCTGCCCGGTAACAGCCGGGCCGAGAGCGTCTGTGCGGGAGTGTTGTTCACGGCGGAGGGCTGCTCCTCGTTTTCGATGCGGTCCATCTCGATGCAGAGGAGGATAAAGGGCCCGACTCCTTTGGGGTCGTTGTCGATTGTCTTGGTCTGGTTCACATAGTAGTCATAGGAGCCGTCGCGGTCGCTGCTCAGTCCTGCGACGGAGCAGATTTGGTGCAGCAGGGTTTTCCCCTCGGCGTCGAAGGAGAGGTAGTGCTCGCAGATGCCCTGATAGGCTCTCTCGGCAACGGGCAGAAGCGTGTCGTCGAGGTATCCCAACCGCACGCCCTTGGCAATGGAGTAGGCAAACATGGCGGTGCAGGAGATTTCCTGATAGTTGTCGGTACTGTCGGGGTAATCGACGACTTGGTACCAGGCTCCCGTTTCAGGGTCCTGATAAGCCGGCAGTCTGTCGAAGATGCCTTGCAGGATTGTAAGCAGAGATTCCCGGTCGGGGGTGTCGTCGGGGAGTATTTCGAGCACGTCGACCAGTGCCATGGTGTACCAGCCGAGGGCGCGTCCCCACACATGCTGCGACTGCCCGGTGGTCTTGTCGGCCCATATTTGCGCCCGTTTCTCGTCCCAGCCGTGGCGGTAGAGGCCGCTATGGTCGTCGAGGGTGTGTTGTGCCACGAGGTTGAACTGTTTGATGACGTCGGCATAGGAAGCTGCCGGGTCGTCTTCGAAGTCCCGGGCATATCGGGCATAGTAGGGTGTCCCCATGTAGAGGCCGTCGAGCCACATTTGGTAGGGGTAGTTCTGTTTATGCCAGAAACCGTCGTCCGAAGTGCGGGGTTGGTTTTTCAACTGCTTGCGCAGGGTCTTCATGGCGGTGAGATAACGGGCGTCGCCGGTCTCTTCGTAGAGGCGGAACAGGTTCTTGCCGGGGTTTACATGGTCGAGCGAGTAGTTGCGCTCTTTGTAGTTGTAGATGGTGCCCTGGCTGTTGATGGTTGCCTCGTAGTATCCCTTGGCATAGGTGTAGAGGTCGCTGCAATCGAGCGTGTCGCCGTGGTAGTAGTCATAGGCGGCGAAGATGGCTTGGCACAGCAGTCCGTGGGTGTAGTTCCATTTGAGGCTGGTGTTGCCGTCGATGGTCTTGTAGTCGGGGTGGCGCAGCATCTCAGAGCGGCTCATGCGCACGGCCATCGGCAGGTCGGTGTCGATGGCCCTGTTCTCGGCTCGGGCCGATGACGCAAAACCCATTATCATCGCCATGGCAGCGATGATAATGGGCGCGTATGGAGAGAGTAAGGTATGTCGTTTCATGCCATGGGGAATGAGCGATACTGATTATTTGGCTTCCTTTTGGGGATTCCAGCCGTCATTCCCGCCCAATACGTCTTCGATGGCGTAACGGGAGGCTTCTTTGCGACTCAGTTGGTGCGACCAGGTTACGCGGCCTTCGGTGTCGGCTCCTGCTCCTTTGTTTTTGTATTCGCAGTAGCGGGCGGTCTCTTCGTTGGAGGCTTTGCCCCAGTTGTGCCACCCTTCGGGACGAATGTGGCTGCCCATGTCGCAATGGGTGAAGAGCACGGCGGCGTAGGGTCGCCACGGACGGCCCAGGTAGACGCGGTCTACGCCTTCGTCGGCAGTGAGACGGCAGTCATGGAACACATAGCCGTAGGCGATGTGTTCGGGTGTGGCGGCGGCTGTGATGTAGGAGTTTTGTTTGCTGTGTATCGTGCACTCTTCGAACCAGGCCGTGCCTTTGCCAAAGATGAAGTCTGTGGTGCCTTCGATGTAGCAGTTCTCGTAGTATTGACGGGTGCCTTCACCGTAGGTGTAGAGGGTGTCCTGGAATCCTTTCATCTTGCAGTTCTTGAAGACCGATTTGTCGCTGGCCACAAAGAGGGCGACGGCTTGTCCCACGGGGCCGGCGCTGTTCTCGAAGGTGACGTTCTCGGCCTTGAATCCGTCGCCGTAGACATAGAACGAGGCCGAGCCTGAGGTGCCGATGTTGTCGCCGAATTCGTTTTTCTTGGAGGCGTAATCGTCATAGGTGAAGACCACTTTGTCGACATCTTCGCCGATGATGTGAATGTTGGTGCGGTTGCCGGGCACGGTGATTTTCTCTTTATACACGCCGTTGCGCACATAGATGGTTATCGGCCGTTTGCTGAATGTGGGGGCGGCGTCGATGGCGCGTTGCAGTGTGAAGAAGTCGCCGCTGCCGTCTTGGGCCACGACGTAGTCGTAACGGCGGATATAGGGGGCGAGTTTGGGTATTTTCTTCTCGATGGAGTCGACGGCCATGCCGGCTACGATGCGGGCGCCTTTCACTTTGAGGTGGGTGTCGTCTTTCCGTCCGTCAGGAATGGCGGGGCAGGTGCCGGGAGCCACCCACATGAAAAGCTCCTTGGAGGCGTCGTCGCCGAGGTTGTTGACGAGGGTTTCGGTGCTGTTGTTGAGGTCGATGCACACGACTTTCATTTCGGCGGCGACCTCTTTGCAGGCCGTGATGTAACGCCCGTGGGTGTCGACGAGTTTCCCGTCGTCACCAAACTTGCGGCGGATTATCGAGGTGAAGAGTACCGGTATGGCGCCTTTTTCTCGGGTTTGGTTGATGTAGAAACGCAGGTTGTTCTTGTAGGCGGTATCGGGGTCGGAGTAGCGGTCGGGCTTTTTCTTCTGGTCGTTGTGCCCGAATTGTATGAAGACGTAATCGCCTTTTTTCAACTGGTCATATACGGCGCCCCACCGGCTCATGAAGCTGAGTGAACTGCGGCCGTTCACGGCATGGTTGTCGATTTTTATTTCGGGCGAGAAGAATCCCGGGAGCACATGTCCCCAGCCCCGCTCGGGGTTTCCTCCGACAAGCGATTTGTTCGACATGGTTGAGTCTCCAATCATGTAGATGACCGGTTTTTGTTTGTTTGACAAAGCCATGAATGCGGCAATCAAGCAAACGCCAAACAGATATAAAATGATGCGTTTCATGGTGAAATAATTGTTTTTTTTATGATTGAATGCGACAAAAATAATAAAAATATATCGAAATCGGGATTTGATGGCGATAATTGCTCTTCACCTCTCTTTTTCTCGGAGCGGGGAGGTTTAGGGAATTCGGAGGGTTTGACCCGGTTTCAGTTTGTTTGAACTCAGGTTGTTGCTGTTTTTCAGGGCCTGTACCGTGGTGCCGAATTGCCGGGAGATTTCCCACAGGCTGTCACCTTCTCTTACTTTGTAATAGCGCACGCCGTTTTGAGTCCATGTCTCGGCTTTGCGGGTGGTTTTGGTCGTAGTGGTTGATGCCGTGGAACGGTTCTTGGCGTAGGCGGCACGCACGGCCAGTCGCATGCCGGGGTAGATGTTGTTGCTTTTCAGGTTGTTCCATTTTTTCAGGTTGGCTACGCTGGTGCGGTACCGGTGGGCGATGACCGAGAGGTTCTCACCCGAACGCACCCGGTGGTACCCTTGCACGGGCGACGCCGATGCTTTGGCCAGTTCGGCGGTGATGCGGCGGGCATAGAGTTCGGACTGGTGTTTGCTGATGGAATCTTCGTTCTCGACATAGGCATAGGCCGTCTCTTGGGGCAAGATGAGGGTGTAGGGGTGCTTGTCGGTTGCCGGGACGACATCGCGGCGGTATTGGGGGTTGAGTTGCCGCAGTTCGCTCACCTCGATGCCGATGACATCGGCTATCTGTTTGAAGTGCAACCGTTTCGATACCCACACGGTGTCGGTCTCGGCCGGTAGTTCTATCTCTCCCGGCTGTATGTTGTGCTTGTCGTAGTAGTTCATGATGTAGTTGGCCGCGATGAAGGCGGGGACATATCCGCGGGTTTCGCGGGGCAGATAGGGGTAGATGTCCCAATAGTCGCGTTTCCCGCCCGAACGGCGAATGGCTTTGTTTACGTTGCCCGGGCCGCAGTTGTAGGCGGCGATGGCGAGGGTCCAGTCGCCGAAGTTGTCGTGCAGTTGCAGCAGGTAACGGAGGGCCTGTTGGGTCGATTTGAGCGGGTCACGACGTTCGTCGACGACACTGTTGACTTCGAGCCCCATCATGCGGGCGGTGCCTATCATGAATTGCCACAGACCGGTGGCTCCGACCGGCGAGACGGCGTTGGGTCGCAGTGCCGACTCGATGACGGGCAGGTATTTCAATTCGAGCGGAAGTCCCATCTTGTCGAGTTCACGCTCGAAAATGGGTTCGTAATAACGGTTCAGGGCGAGTAGTTTCTCGACCAGTTCCCGGCGTTTCTCGGTGTAGAGCGAGATGTAGCCTTTGACCACGCTGTTGTAGGGCAGTTCGATGACGGCGGGGAGGGCGCTGAGCCGTTCGATGTAGACTTCGTCGGGGTAGTCGATGTTGCCGCCGTGCCGGTTGACTGGGGGTTGCAGGTTGTCGACTTCGGCACTGATGAGGGTGTCGACACCGCTACTCAGACCTTCGGGAAGGACGATGTCGTTGTCGGTGATGGTGTCTTTGGCGGTCAGTTTGTGAGGCGTGGTTACCGATGGTTGTTTGGCGGGGCTTTGTTTCAGGGTGTCGACCGCTGCGAGAGTGGTGTCATGACGGGTTGCTGCGACAAGGGTATCGGCCGGGATTTCGATTTTATTTTGTTTTTTGTCTTTTTTCCGTTTGCCGGCCGAGGCTGTTACGGGAAGGAAAAATGCGAGGCACAGCAGTATGGCAAAAATCTTGTTCATGGGAGTTTCTTCTTTTAAAATGTGATGGCACACTGGAATCCGATAGAGCCGGTCGAATATCGGGCCGGCTCTATGACCGTGGGTGTTACTTTCATAGACAGGTTGTCGGAGATGTCGAAGTTGTAGAGGTGTGCATCGACATAGGCTTCGATCATGGCGACGAAGTAGACGCCTATCATCGAGATGATGCACAGGTCGCGGTATTTGCGGTAATAGTCTTTCTTGCGTTTCATGGCACTTTGCAGCCACGCCATGTTGGCGGCAATCCACTCGGGGTCGTTGCGCCGGTTGTAGGCCAGGAAGTTGATGAAACTGTTGGTGTTGGGGTCATTGTCCATGGCATCGCGGTAGGCGGTGGAGTAGTCGCTGTAATAGCGGGCGTTCCAGTTGGTGGCGTAGATGAGCCCCAGGTAACCGCCGACGAGAATGGGCAGTTTCCAGTAGCTGCGGTTGTAGATTTGGCCCAGCCCCGGGCAGAGTGCCGAGTACCACACGGCCTTTACCGGGTCGGGGCTGAACAGGGTGGTGTCGGGGAGTGCGGCCTGTTGCGGGGTGACATCTTCGACGCGGTAGTAGTAAATCGTTTCGGCCGACTGGCCGGCGGGCTGCACGACCTTGGCCGTGCTGCTGTCGGGTCGGGCGATAAGGGTGTTGCCCGGTGCCACTTGTGCAACCGATGGTAGTGTCAGGAGGCTTGTCGTGATGAGAACGATGAGCCTCAGGCTATGCGGGAGAAACGGTTTCCGGTTCAAGTTTTATTTCAGTTTGTCGAAGAGGGCGATGAGTCGCTCCAATTCTTCTTCGTTTTTAAACGGAATAGAGATTTTCCCTTTTCCTTTGGCGTTGCAGGTGAATTGCACCGGGGCTTTGAAAAAGTCGGAGAGGTGACGGCGCAATATGTCGTAGCCTTCGTTGTTCGTGACCGGCTTTTCTTCTTGCCCGGCGATGGGGGCTTGGGGGGTGTTCATCTCTTTGGCCAACTCCTCCACCTTCCGCACCGAGTACCCGTGTTCTTGTATTTGCTCATAGAGCCGCAGTTGCTGCGCGGGGTTGTCGACCGAGAGGAGGGCGCGGGCGTGTCCCATGTCGATTTGCTTGTTTTTCAGCCCGATTTGTATCTCGGCCGGCAGTTTCAACAGCCTCAGGTAGTTGGCGATGGTGGCGCGTTTTTTGCCTACGCGTTCGCTCAGCCGGTCTTGGGTGAGGTGGTATTGCTCGATGAGTTTCTGGAACGTCAGGGCGATTTCAACGGGGTTGAGGTCTTCGCGCTGAATGTTCTCGATGAGAGCCATTTCCATCACGGTCTCGTCTTCGACGGTGCGCACATAGGCCGGTATGGTTTCGAGCCCGGCCAGCAGGGAGGCCCGGTATCGGCGTTCGCCCGAGATGATTTGATAGCTGTCGTCGGGCATCTGACGCAGGGTGATGGGCTGTATGATACCGATTTCGCGTATCGATGCGGCCAGCTCGTTGAGCGAGGCTTCGTCGAATTCCTGCCGCGGTTGTCCCGGGTTGGGCTTGATGAGGGACAGTTTTATTTCGTTGATCGATGATGACCCTCCGGTTTTCACGTCGTCCATGGTGATGAGGGCGTCGAGACCCCGGCCGAGGGCATTTCGTTTGATGGTCGTCATATGTGATTCTTTCTCTCTTTTGGGTTTTACCACCCCGAATGGTTATTTCGATTTCTTTTCGCGTTTGATGAGCTCCTTGGCGAGTTGCAGGTGGTTGAGGGCGCCTTTGGAGTTGGGGTCGTACATGAGTGCCGGTATGCCGTGGCTGGGGGCTTCGCTCAGTTTGATGTTGCGTTGTATGACGGTGTCGAAGACCAGTTCGCGGAAGTGCTTTTTCAGCTCTTCGTAGATTTGGTTGCCGAGCCGCAGGCGCGAGTCATACATGGTGAGCAGGAAGCCTTCGATTTCGAGGTTGGGGTTGAGCCGCGACTTGATGAGCTTTATCGTGTTGAGCAATTTGCTGATGCCTTCGAGCGCGAAGTATTCGGCCTGCACGGGTATGATGACCGAGTCGGCGGCCGTGAGCGAATTGACCGTGATGAGTCCCAGCGAGGGAGAGCAGTCGATGAGTATGTAGTCATATTCGCTCTTGACCTCTTCGATGAGGTGCAGCAAGATGCGTTCGCGGTTGGGGGCATTGAGCAGTTCGAGCTCGGCGCCTACCAGGTCGATGTGCGAACACACGATGTCGAGCCCTGCCACGCAGGTCGAGTCGATGGCTTCGCGCAGGGAGGCTTCGCCGATGAGGCACTCATATATCGAGATGTTTTTCTGCGTGATGTCTACGCCCAGTCCCGACGAGGCATTGGCTTGCGGGTCGGCGTCGATGAGCAGTATTTTCCGGTCCAAGGCAGCCAATGATGCCGCCAAGTTGATGGTTGTCGTGGTTTTCCCTACGCCACCTTTTTGGTTGGCTATTGCAATGATTTTACCCATAATGAACTTTTTACCAAACAAAGAAACTCTTTTTTTCTTTGCGTATGTGCCTCTTTCGTCCGATTATTGGCGCCGGTGTTGATAAGTCGCTTCGGCTGTTGAAAAAAGCGGCCCGGGCCGGGAGGCGAGGCTGGGGTTTGCTGCCGGCACCGTGTCGGGATCGGCAGCGATATGTCATTTGGGCAAAGATACGAATTTACGGTGAAGATAGATAGGCTTTTATCTATATTTAGCAATTATGTCGCCGGCATGGCTCCCCTTTGGGGGTTGCTTGCAGGTCGATTTTTGTCTATCTTTGTTCTCGCAAAAATTATCGAGATTATGTCTTCTGTCGATTCTCCTGCCAAGACCCTGCCCCGCATACTCATCACCAATGACGATGGTATCGGGGCCAAAGGTTTGCGTTTTTTACTCTCTTGCGTTGCCGACATGGGTCGGGTGCGTGTCGTGGCTCCCGACTCTCATCGCTCGGGACAGTCCGGGGCGATTACCTCGGGGGTACCGCTGACGTTGCAGCCGGTTGCTCCGGTTTTGGGCGCGGAGTGTTATTCCTGCAACGGTACGCCGGTCGATTGCGTGAAACTTTCGTTGCATGTTTTTCCCGAGTGGCGCCCCGATATTATCCTGTCGGGCATCAACCATGGCTCCAATTCGGGCATCAGCATCTTCTATTCCGGAACGATGGGTGCCGTGCTCGAAGGGTGTGTCGTGGGAATCCCCTCGGTGGGGTTCTCTTCGCTTTCGCACGACCCCGATGCTGATTTCTCTTCCTGCCGCGATCAGGTGCGCCAGGTGGTGGCTCGCGTTTTGCGGGTGGGGCTGCCCGAGTCGGTGTGCCTGAATGTCAATTTCCCGACGCAGCCTTCCCTCGGGTTGCGGGTGTGCCGGCAGGCTCCCGGATACTGGACCGAAGAGTATGAGTGGCGAACCGGCCGCGATGGGCGGGAAGGCTATTTCCTTACCGGCCATTTTGTCAATACCGAGCCCGACGCCGAGGATACCGACGAGTATTTCCTGGCGCGGGGTTACACGTCGGTTGTCCCTTGTACTTGTGACCAGACGGCCTATCGTGCCATGCCTGCCGTCGCGGCGCTCTGTGATTGAATGCCCTTGCGTTTCCGCCTTTTGAGTTCCGATTCCCGTTTTGCCCGGGAACTTGCTTCCGCCCTTGTTGCCGAGTGATGTCGTGTGTGCATAAAAATGCGCGACGCATATAATAAAAATTCGTTATATGATTTTTTCAACGACTTGAAAAAGAGCTGTGTATGGCCTAAGTGCAAGGAGGGAGATAAATATTTTATTAAAAAATAGGGAAAAATGCATTGAGATAAATTTTTATGCGTATATTTGCCGCCTCAAAGAATAAATATGCACGATATGAAAGACAAAGTCAATAGATTGGAAGCGATAAAATCGATTGTGAGTGCCAATCGTGTGGGTGGACAAGAAGAACTTTTGCAGCGCTTGCGTGAACAAGGGTTTGACTTGACGCAAGCCACTTTGTCGCGCGACTTGAAGCAGTTACAAATCGTGAAAGTGTCTTTGCCGGCCGGCGGATACCAGTATATTCTTCCCGAGTTGGCCGGGTTGTCGCGTCGCCCCAGGATTACACGCGGAGGCTCGTTGGCTGCTTCCAACGGTTTTCTCTCCATCTCTTTTTCGGGCAACATGGCAGTTATAAAGACCCGTCCCGGCTATGCCGGCAGCACGGCCTCCGATATCGACGCGCACACGCTGCCCGAGTTGTTGGGAACCCTCGCCGGTGACGACACCGTGTTGCTTATCCTGCGCGAAGGGGTGACCCCCGAAAAAGCCGTTGAGGCATTGCGCATAGTGATACCGAATATTCAGTTATAAAAATACATTCGACTTATTCAAAATTAAAAATGGAATCTCAGGATATTGAAGTGATGGTTGCCGATGCCTCCCATGAGGTGTACGTCGATACGATACTCGACACCATCAGAGAGGCTGCCAAAGTGCGTGGAACCGGCATTGCCGAGCGCACGCACGAGTATGTGGCCCAGAAGATGAAAGAGGGAAAAGCCATCATCGCCTTGTGCGGAGATGACTTTGCGGGATTTACCTATATCGAGTCGTGGGGCAACAAGCAATATGTGGCCACCTCGGGACTCATCGTTCACCCCAAATATCGCGGGCTCGGCTTGGCCAAGCGCATCAAGCAGGCTTCTTTCCAGTTGGCCCGTTTGCGATGGCCGTGGGCAAAAATATTCTCGCTCACCAGCGGTGCCGCCGTCATGAAGATGAATACCGAGTTGGGCTATGTGCCCGTCACCTTCAACGAGCTCACCGACGACGAAGCCTTCTGGCGCGGTTGCGAAGGGTGCATCAACCACGACATTCTCGTGGCGAAAAACCGCAAATTCTGCATCTGCACCGCCATGCTTTATGACCCCAAGGCCCATCAGGAGAAAGAACATCATCATCACCACGAAGAATAAATAAAAATCGAAATATGGAAAAGAAAAAGAAAGTTGTCGTCGCTTTCAGCGGCGGATTGGACACCTCGTTTACCGTCATGTATCTGGCCAAGGAAAAAGGCTATGAAGTATATGCCGCTTGTGCCAACACCGGAGGTTTCAGTGCCGAGCAATTGAAGCAAAACGAAGAAAACGCCTATAAGCTGGGCGCCGTCAAATATGTCACTCTCGATGTCACGCAGGAGTATTACGAGAAGAGCCTTAAATACATGGTCTTCGGAAACGTGCTGCGCAACGGCACCTATCCCATCTCGGTAAGTTCGGAGCGCATCTTCCAGGCACTGGCCATCGCCCGTTACGCCAAGGAAATCGGCGCCGACGCCATTGCACACGGTTCGACCGGAGCCGGTAACGACCAGATACGTTTCGACATGACATTCCTTGTGCTCACGCCCGGTGTCGAAATCATCACCCTCACGCGCGACATGGCCCTTACCCGCCAGTATGAAATCGACTACCTCAACCAGCACGGTTTTGCGGCCGACTGGACCAAACTCAAATACTCCTACAACGTAGGTCTGTGGGGCACCTCGATTTGCGGCGGCGAGATACTCGACTCGAAACAGGGATTGCCCGAGAGCGCCTACCTCAAACAAGTCACCAAGACCGGCAGCGAAGAGTTGCGTCTCGAATTCAAGAACGGTGAGCTTTGCGGCGTCAACGGCGAGACCTATGACGACCCCATAAAGGCCATTCAGAAAGTCGAGGAAATCGGCTCGGCCTACGGTATCGGCCGCGACATGCATGTGGGCGACACCATCATCGGCATCAAGGGCCGTGTGGGCTTCGAGGCTGCCGCGCCCATGCTCATCATCGGAGCACACCGCTTCCTCGAAAAATACACCCTCAGCAAGTGGCAACAGTACTGGAAAGACCAGGTGGCCAACTGGTATGGCATGTTCTTGCACGAGAGCCAATATCTCGAACCGGTCATGCGCGACATCGAGGCCATGTTGCAAAGCTCGCAACGCAATGTCAACGGTACGGTCATTCTCGAACTGCGTCCCCTCTCGTTCTCGACCGTGGGCGTCGACTCGAAAGACGACTTGGTAAAGACCAAGTTCGGCGAGTATGGCGAGATGCAGAAGGGCTGGACGGCCGAAGACGCCAAAGGTTTCATCAAGGTGACTTCCACCCCGCTGCGGGTATATTATGCCAACCACAAAGACGAGGAGCTCTGAACCATGCCACCGGTGAAAAAACTTTATCGCTCGACCGACAATCGGATTGTTGCCGGTGTCTGCGGCGGCTTGGGCGAATATTTCGACGTCGACCCCACGTTGGTGCGTGTCGCCTATGTGGTGCTCTCGCTCTTCACCGTGTTTGTGGGCCTTTTGCTCTATATCTGTTTAATCTTTATAATCCCTGCCTCGCCCCGGTAAGACGGTGCGGCGGATAAAAAATGTTTTTATGATAAAAGTAGGAATCATAGGCGGAGCCGGATACACCGCAGGCGAGTTGTTGCGATTGCTCCTCAACCACCCCGATGTGGAGATTGTCTTTGTAAACAGCGCCAGCAATGCCGGAAACCGCATTGCCGATGTGCACAGCGGCCTTTATGGCGAGACCGATCTGGTCTTTACCGATGAGCTCCCGCTCGACGCCATCGACTGCCTTTTCTTCTGCACCGCACACGGCGACACCCGAAAGTTCATGGAGTCGCACACGCTGCCCGAAGCGTTGCGCGTGGTCGACCTCTCGATGGATTATCGCATCGAGAGCGAGGAGCATGATTTTGTTTACGGTCTTCCCGAGTTGAACCGCAAACGCATCATTCGTGCCCGCCACATTGCCAATCCCGGTTGCTTTGCCACCGCCATACAGTTGGGCCTTCTGCCGTTGGCCAAGAATCTGCTGCTCAACAATCCCGTGCACATCACCGCCATCACCGGAAGCACCGGTGCCGGGCAGAAGCCCTCGGCGACGTCGCATTTCAGTTGGCGCAACAACAACCTGTCGGTGTATAAGCCGTTTACCCACCAGCACCTGCCCGAGATACGCCAGAGTCTCTCCCGGTTGCAGCAGAGTTTCTCGACCGACCTCAACTTCATTCCCGTGCGAGGTGACTTTGCCCGCGGTATCTTTGCCTCGATGTATACCGACTGCCCTGTCGAACTCTCCGTGATACGCCGCTTGTATGAGGAGTATTACGACGACCATTCGTTTACCTTCGTGACCGATGCCAATCTCGACCTGAAACAGGTCGTCAATACCAACAAGTGCCTGATTCATCTCGAAAAGCATGGCGACAAACTGCTTATCCTCACCGCTATCGACAATTTGCTCAAAGGTGCTTCGGGGCAGGCCGTGCATAATATGAACCTGCTTTTCGGCCTCACCGAGGTGGCCGGTCTCAAACTCAAACCGTCGGCCTTCTGACCGAACATTAAAACGTGCGATTATGAAATTATTTGATGTATATCCTCTCTTCGACATCAATGTCGTGCAGGGAAAAGGGTGTCATGTTTATGACGACAAGGGTAATGAATATCTCGACCTTTACGGCGGCCACGCCGTGATTTCGATAGGGCACACCCACCCCTATTATGTCGAGAAACTCACGGCGCAACTCAACCGGTTGGCCTTCTATTCCAATTCGGTGGTCAACAAGTTGCAGACCGAGTTGGCCGAGAAGTTGGGCCGTGCGTCGGGTTACGACGATTACAGCCTCTTCCTCATCAATTCGGGCGCCGAAGCCAATGAGAATGCCTTGAAGCTGGCCTCGTTCCACACGGGAAAGAAGAAGGTCGTCTCGTTTGCGCACTCTTTCCACGGCCGTACGTCGGCCGCCGTGAATGTGACCGACAATCCCAAAATCATTGCGCCGATAAATCACACTTTCGAGGTCGTCTATCTTCCCCTCAACGACATCGAGGCCGTGCGTCGCGAGTTGGCCGGGGGCGATGTGTGCGCCGTGGTCATCGAGGGCATACAGGGCGTTGGCGGCATACAGTTGCCCTCTGACGATTTCCTGCGTCAGTTGCGCCAGGCATGCACCGACACCGCCACCGTGCTCATCGTCGATGAGATACAATCGGGATATGGCCGCAGCGGCAAGTTCTTTGCCCACCAGTATGCCGGCATTCGTCCCGACATCATCACCATGGCCAAGGGCATGGGCAATGGATTCCCCATCGGCGGATTGCTTATCAGCCCCATGTTCACCCCCTTCTACGGAATGTTGGGAACCACCTTCGGCGGGAACCACATGGCTTGCACCGCTGCCATCGCCGTGCTCGATGTCATGGAGCAGGAGCATCTCGTCGAAAATGCCGGTCGGGTGGGCGCTTGGCTTATCGACGAACTTCGCCGCTTGCCCGGCATCAAGGAGGTGCGCGGTCGCGGTCTCATGATAGGCATCGAGTTTGACGCTCCCATCAAGGAACTGCGCACGTCGCTGCTCTTCGACCATAAGGTATTTACGGGCGTGGCCGGTACCAATGTGATACGTCTGTTGCCTCCTCTCTGTCTCTCGATGCAGGAAGCCGCCGAGTTTATCGAACGTTTCAAGAAAGTTTTACCCTCTAACGCATAGTCATGAAAATAGCTATTATCGGAGCCGGTAACATGGGTGGCGCCATGGCTCGCGGGCTTTCCCGGGGCACGGTCGTGGCGGCTGCCGACATTTGGGTGGCCGACCCGTCGGCGCAGAAACTCGCCGATTTGCAGGCGTTCAATCCTGCCTTGAAAATCACGGCCGACAACCAGCAGGCTGTCGATGCGGCCGATTGGGTGATTCTTGCCGTGAAACCCTGGCTGGTCGACATGGTGGTGCGCTCTGTCACCTTCCGTCCCGAACAGGTGGTCGTGTCGATTGCCGCCGGGGTTGCCTTCGACCAGTTGGTCGAGAGTCTCGGGTATGAGCGGACGATTTTCCGCATGATTCCCAACACGGCCATCTCGGAGCTCGCCAGCATGACCCTCATCGCTTCGCGCAATGCCTCCCCCGAACAGGAGCAGACGATACTCTCCCTCTTCAACGAGTTGGGGCTGGCCATGATCATTCCCGAGTCGCAGATGACGGCTGCCATGATCCTCACTTCGTGCGGCATTGCCTATGTGTTGAAGTATATCCATGCCGCCACCGAGGCCGGTGTCGAGATGGGCATCGCTCCCCGGGCGGCCATGAAGATGATTGCCGAGTCGGTCAAGGGGGCGGCCGAGCTCATTCTCAACAACGATACCCACCCTGCTGTCGAAATCGACAAGGTGACCACCCCCGGTGGCGTTACCATCAAGGGGCTCAACGAGCTCGACCATGCCGGTTTCTCGTCGGCCATCATTCGAGCCATGAAGGCTTGCCTCTGACTCTTTTCAGCATCAGATACCCTGTCTCTCCGCGGGCCGGCTGCACTCAGCCGGCCCGCGTTTTTCCGACACGGCCCGTGGCGGTTCTTGTGACGGGCAACGGCAGGCGGGCCTCTCGTCCCTGCCTGTCACGTTGTCGACCGCAAAGAAGACTTTTCAACACACCGGCGAGAATTTCTCGCCCGGACTTGCGATTGCAACCGCTTTCGCGTATATTTGCAAACCAACTTAAAAACAATGCAATATGTCAGTCAATAAAGTCATTCTTATAGGCAACGTGGGCAAAGATCCCGAGGTAAGATATGTCGACAACAATGTGGCCGTGGCCAATTTCCCCCTGGCAACGAGCGAACGCGGCTATACCACCCGTTCGGGCGTGGAGGTTCCCGAACGCACCGAGTGGCACAACATCGTCTTGTGGCGCGGCTTGGCCGAGACGGCCGAGAAGTATGTGCGCAAAGGCACGCAGCTCTATATCGAAGGTCGCATTCGTACCCGCTCCTATGAAGTCGACGGTGCCACCCGTTACATCACCGAGATTTATGGTGACAACATGCAGCTCCTGGGTCGTCGCGGTGACCAACCCCAGTCGGGCACGGGCGATGCTCCGGCTCCTCAGTCGGCGGCTCCGTCGCAACCCGCCGCCCCCAAGGCTCCCACCTTCACCCCCGGTGATGCTACCGACGACCTGCCGTTCTGATTCCTCCCGTTTTTCCTTGATAATAGTGATGGGCCGCATGAACAATCATGCGGCCCATGCTGTTTTTTACATGCAGCCTGTCGATGTCCCGACCGACTCCTTCCCATGAGACGGGCTGTTTTTTTTGATAAAAATTTTACGATAAAGTTTGTTCTTTATCACATATTTATATATATTTGTGTTTCACATTATCAATCGGCTGCCCCATGTGCATGTGCTAATTTTAAAAAAACGGTCTTATCATCAGCAAAGAGGTTTTGTCTCATTTTATCACTGATGTATGGAAACAACTTCTTTTACGGGATTCATCTTGGAAAGCATGTTTTGCGAAGTAGCTTGTCGTCAATGGTTGTCTCCAAATTCAAAACCCGTTTTATTGTGTTGGCAGCCATGGCTCTGACCGTGACTTGTATGCTAAACGCATGATGAGGTCTGCCTCGATGTTATTGACTGAATGGAGTCTGCTTGTAATTTGATGTAGAAAAATCCGTACTGGTGGCGGAAAAACAAATGCTCTATTGATGAAAAGTCTTTCTTTATGGAGAAAGGGCTGTCCTTCACGGACAGCCCTTTTTTATTTACATGGTAACCGTGAAAAAATATTAAATCTGATTTCCGGGGCGGGCGCCGGGCAAAATATCGTTAGCTTTGCAATCGGTATGGAGTGAATATCTTATCGAGTTTTTGTTCCCCGTACCGCCGGCGGGTCGGAAACGACCGGCCGTTGTGTTTAACCAATATGTATCTGTTTGGACCCGGATAGTTTTTTATCGAGTTTCATTGCCTCGGTCGAGGTCGCTCCCGTGACATGGAGGAGTGCCCTGTTTCTTCTCTTGGCCCTTTTTTCGTTGGGCGTATCGGCATTTATGGCGGCTTCTGAAATAGCCTTTTGTTCGCTTTCCTCTCGTGACTTGGAGAAAATCGAGGCCGCGGAAAGTTCTCGGGATACCCGTTTGCCGGCGTTGCTTGACCGTTCGTCCTATCTCATGATGGAGATTTTCATCGTGAACAATTTGGCCAATATGATGGTCATCATGTCGGGCATCTTCTTCCTTACCGAAATATTTGACTTTTCGCATGCCTGGACGGGTTATGTATTGTCGTTCCTGCTGTTTGTGTTGGTGATTCTGCTTTTCGGGGAGATTGTGCCTAAGGTCTATGCCCGGCAGAATGCTTTGAGAATGGTGCGTCGTGCGGCTCCGGTGATGTCGTTGCTCGAAGTGTGCCTGGGAGGCGTGGCCAAATTGATGGTGGGCTCGGCATCATATATCGAGCGTCGTTTCGGTCACAAGGAGTCGACCATATCCATGGACGAACTTTCCCATGCGGTGGAGATGACTCAGGCCACCACCGGAGAGGAGAAGGAGATGTTGCAGGATATCGTGCGTTTTGGAGACAAGACGGTGCAGGAGATTATGACGGCGCGTACCGACTTGACCGATGTCGACATTCACATCGATTTCTCTTCACTGCTGCAACTCATCGTCGAAACCGGTTATTCGCGCATTCCCGTCTACGACGGCTCGCAGGACAATATCAAGGGTGTCATTTATATCAAGGATTTGTTGCCCTATCTTTCGCGCGGCAGCGACTTTGACTGGCGGCACCTGTTGCGTCCGGCCTATTTCGTTCCCGAAGGCAAGATGATTGATGAGTTGCTCGAAGATTTTCGGCGTCAGCATATACACATGGCGGTGGTTGTCGATGAGTTTGGCGGTACGTCGGGTGTCGTGACGCTCGAAGATATTCTTGAAGAGATTGTGGGTGAAATCAGCGACGAGTATGACGAAGACGAACCTTTGTTTACCCGCATCGATGAACACCATTACATCTTCCAGGGAAAAATCCCGCTGGAAGATTTTTATGAAATCACGCGTTCCGACGCGGCCGAGTTTGGCGTCGACGACGATGTGGAAACACTGGCCGGACTCATACTTTTTGCTACCGAGGATTTCCCGAAACCGCTCGAAGAGATACGCATGGGACGTTTCTTGTTCCAAGTCATGGATATTGACAAGTATCGTATCGGAAAGATAAAAGTCTCTTTTGAAGATAAAGTTGAAGATGGCGATGAAGAATAGATGCCGCACCCTGCCGTGGTTTCTGCTGGCAGCCCTGCTCGCGACGGCCTCGTGCCGGCGGGAGAGTACCGGCGTACCCCGTCCCGAGGGATTGATGCGCATCGACCGCCCCGACACCTCCTACCGGACGGCCTCTTTGGCATTCCCGCTCACATTTGAGATTGCTTCACAGGCCCGGGTCGAGCAAGAGGTCGCTTCACCGACTTGGGTGAACGTCGTGTACCCTCCTTACGATGCCACGCTGTGGTGCAGTTATATCGCTCTGACGCCGGCCACCCGGGCGACCCGGTATGCCGAAAGCCGGGATTTGGTCTATGTGCACGCGTCCAAAAGTCCGTCGATAGAGGTGCGGCGTTATGCCGATGACCGTCGGCGGGTCTATGCCCTGCTTTACTATCTTTCGGGTGAAGCGGCGACGCCATTGCAGTTTGAGGTGACCGACAGTGCGGCCTATCTTTTCAGGGGAGCCCTCTATTTCGATACCCCCGTGCGAGGCGATTCGGTCGCTCCGGTGGTCGGCTACATTGCCGATGACGTGGCCCACATGATAGAAACCCTGCAACATACCGCGAACAATGCCGATAAGTAAGGTGTATGAACCGGTTCCCGGCGTGCGTGTCGCCTTGTGGCATCTTGTCGAAGATGAGGCGACCCTCTATGCCCTTTTTCCACCCGAATCGAGATGCCTCGGCGACGAGGCGCTGACCGGCGTGGCTCATGCCACGCGCCGCTGCGAACGCTTGGCGGCTCGTCTGTCGCTGTTGCGGCTGGGTGTGGCGGAAAAGGTCTACTATACGCCGCAAGGCAGACCCGAAATTTCCGATGAAACGGCGCATATTTCGATTTCCCATACCCGGGAATGGGTGGCCGTGGCGCTGTCGTCCCGATCGGTAGGCATCGATATAGAACGGTGGAGTGAGAGGCCGTTGCGGGCGGCGACGCGTTTCCTGTCGGAGGACGAGCGCGCCTGGGTTTCTGCGACCGATGCTCCCGCCGATGCCGCTACGTTGTTGTGGTCGGCCAAGGAGTCGATTTATAAAGTGATGGGGGCTGAGGGGGTCGATTTCTCCCGACATTTGCGCGTGGAACCGTTCGCGTATGAGCACACGTCGGCTTGCCGGCGATTTGAGGCCGAAGAATCCTTTTCCGGCACGAACGGCCGTTTTGCACTCTATTATGGCTGTTTCCCCGATTTTGTCCTGACGCTTGCGCTCGAAGGCGTGGCGGAGTAGGTGCGCCTTTTCCCGGTTTTCAGGCGTGGTAGGTGTGGTGGCGGCGGATAAAGTAGTCGACGACGATGTTGCGCCGACCCTCGGGCGTCTCTTTGAGGAGGTTGACGAGGGGTTGTTCCCGGTATCGCTTGCGCTCTCTGCGGAAGTGGATATGCGCCAGCCACACGGCGCGGGCGTGCTGCCATTCTCCGGCCACGATGTAGCGGGCCAGTGCAATGGTGTCGAGCAGCCGGCGTATGATGAGCAGCCGCCGCCCCTCTTTGCGCGGCAGGTTTTTGTAGAGCATGAGCAGGTTGTTGCGGAAGTTGAGATAGGTCTTTCGCGGTTCCGTTGCCGAGAGGGTGGCTCCGCCGAGATGGTACATGCTGCTTTGCGGCACGGTGTAGATTTTATAACCCAGCAATTTCACGCGCCAGCAGAGGTCGATTTCCTCCATGTGGGCAAAGAAACTCTCGTCGAGCCCTCCGGCTTTGAGGTAGACTTCGCGGCGGATAAAGAGGCAGGCGCCGGTAGCCCAGAATATCTCGGCGGGCGTGTCGTATTGGCCTTCGTCGTTTTCGATGGAGAAAAAGATGCGTCCCCGACAGTAGGGATAGCCGTATTTGTCGAGAAATCCGCCGGCGGCTCCGGCGTATTCAAAGGCTTTTTTGTCGCGGTATGCCAGCAGTTTGGGCTGGCAGGCTCCGACATCGGGACGCGTCTCGCAGAAGTCGACGAGCGGGTTGAGCCAGCCCGGAGCGGCTTCGACGTCGGAGTTGAGCAGGACGATATAGGGGTGGGTCAGTTGTTTGACGGCCAAGTTGTATCCTCGGGCGTATCCGTGATTTTCCTTCATTTCGAGCAACACCACCTCGGGGTGATGTTCTTTGAGCCAATCGACCGAGCCGTCGGTCGAACCGTTGTCGGCCACGACCACATCGGCCAGGTCGGCCGGCGTGTGGGCGCACACCGAGGGAAGGAACTCTTTCATCAGGTTGAGCCCGTTCCAATTAAGTATGACAACAGCGACTTTTTTCATAAATCAAAATTATAGGCGACGGTGTTTCCATCGGTTATGGGTCCACAACCAATATTCGGGAGCCCGCCGTATGGTCTCTTCCATGAGGGCCATGTAGCGGTCGGTGATTTCGAAATCGGGGCAGGAACGCGGGTCGAGTTCGATTTTTCTTATCGTGGCGCGGTAGTAGCCCCGTTTTATCTTTTCTACGTCGAAATACATGACGGCCATGTCGAGTTTCTTGGCGATGGTCTCTCCGCCGGTGAGTACGGGGGTGTCTTGGTTGAGAAAGGTTATCCAGTGATGGATATTGGCCGGCGACGGGGTCTGGTCGGCGATGAATCCGGTTCCCGATTGTTTTCCCGAGGCTCTTACCGTGAGAAGGTCGCGCAAGGTGTTGGCCTTGGGTATGCAGGTAAGCCCGAAACGGGAGCGGATTTTCAGGAACAGACGGTCGAACCATTTGTTTTTCAGCGGCCGGTAGATCTGTCCCAGGCGGGCGTTGGGCGTGTCTATCCATAGCGAGATGGAGGAGATGTATTCCCAGTTGCCGTAGTGGCCCAGCATCATGATGACCGACCGTCCGCTGTTGAGTTCCGATTCGAGCAACTCCGAGTCGACAAACTGCATGCGGCGGCGCATCTGCTTGTCGGAGATGTGCAGCAGCTTGATGGTCTCGAAAAAGTAGTCGCAGAAATGCCGGTAAAATCGTCGCTCGATGTGACGGCGGTATGACTCGCTCTCTTGCGGGAAGGCGTTCCTGAGGTTGCGGCGCACGACGTGGCGACGGTATCGCACGATGTGGTATACCAGCAGGTAGAGCAGGTCGGAGAAAAGGAAGAGTACCCGCAACGGCAGATACGCCACGGCGTGGAGGGTGAGTCCGAGGGGCGCGAGGAGAATGTTTTGCAGGGTCTCTTTTTTCATGGCTTACAAGAGTTGAGCGTGTAGGGCGGGAATGTCGTTTTTTTCGATGAAATCGCCCAATTTGACGTTGCGTACCGTATTGACGAGTGCCTTGTCGTAGGGGAGTTCTATGCGCACATAGTTGTCGGTGAACCCGTGCATGGGGGCGTTCTTGGCCGGGTGCTCAAAGAGCACGGGGCGTACCTTTCCCCGCTGTGAGGCGTAGAAGTCGTGCAGTTTCCGCTCCGATATTTCGAGAATCCGTCGGCAACGGTCGTGGCGTGTTTCCTGCGGGACAATGGGCTCGATTTTCAGGGCTTGGGTTCCCGGCCGTTCGGAGTAGGTGAAAACGTGCAGTTGCGAGATGTCGAGGCTGTCGACAAAGCGGGCCGACTCTTCGAAGCGTTCGTCGGTCTCGCCGCGCATGCCCACGATGAGGTCTACGCCGATGAAGGCGTCGGGCATTACCCGCTTGATGTGCTCGATGCGTCGGGCGAAGAGCCCGGTGTCGTAGCGGCGGCGCATGAGGTGCAGCACTTCATCGCTGCCCGATTGCAGGGGTATGTGGAAGTGGGGCGCGAAATGTTTCGATGCGGCGACGAAGTCGATGATTTCGTCGGTCAGCAGGTTGGGCTCTATCGAGGAGATGCGGTAGCGGTCGATGCCTTCGACCTTTTCGAGTTCCTTCACGAGCTCAAAAAAGGTCTCCCCCGTCGTCTTGCCGAAGTCGCCGATGTTCACGCCCGTCAGGACAATCTCGTGCCCTCCCTCGCGTGCCACGCCGCGTGCCTGCTCCACGAGGTCGGCGATGCGGCCGTTGCGGCTGCGCCCACGGGCAAACGGTATCGTGCAATAGGAGCAGAAATAGTCGCAGCCGTCTTGCACTTTGAGGAAATAGCGGGTGCGGTCGCCCCGGGAGCACGACGGGGCGAAGGTATTGATTTCGGGACTGGGGGTGGTGAATATCCGGTGAGCCTCGTCGGGGTTTTGCAGCCGGTCGATATAGCGGGCTATCTCGCCTTTTTCTCCGGCGCCAAGTACCATGTCGACGCCCGGAATGCGGACTATTTCATCGGGTTTCAACTGGGCATAGCAGCCGGTGACGATGATGTGCGCGCCGGGGTGTTGGCGGGCGATGCGGCGAATGGCTTGCCGGCATTTCTTGTCGGCCAGCTCGGTCACCGAGCAGGTGTTGATGATGCAAAGGTCGGCCTTTTCGCCGTTGCGGGCACGGCGTATGCCTTTCGCTTCGAGCGTGCGTCCTATGGTCGAGGTCTCGGCAAAATTGAGTTTGCACCCCAACGTGTAGTAGGCGGCGGTCTGAGGCCCGAACGTTTGACTGTCTATCATCGGTTTGGTATGAATGAGGTTTCCCGATACAAAAATAGCGATTTTGCCGGTAAATGGCGGCCATTTAAGGCTACTTTCTTATTATTTAACCCGTATGGGCGATTTTTGCCGGCGGTTCCGGGAGAAACAGAACCGCCGGGTTTGATGGTGGAAAAATTATCGCGTTTCTCCCGAGATGGTGCGTATGGTGCCGTTGGGGTTGTATTGCAACTCGCACACCTTCATGCTGCGCAGGTGGGAGTGGCCGCCCGAGGGGGTGCTGTCGTGGAAGAAAAGGTACCATTTGCCCTTGTACGGGCATATCGAGTGGTGGGTGGTCCAGCCCATGACGGGGGTGAGAATGACCCCGGCGTAGGTAAACGGCCCGTAGGGGTTGTCGCCGATGGCGTAGCAGAGCATGTGGGTCGTCCCGGTGGAGTAGGAGAAATAGTACTTCCCGTTGTACTTGTGCACCCAGGCCGCTTCGAAGAAACGGTGCGGGTCGCCGTTTTTCAAGGGATTGCCTTCGGCGTCGAGAATCACGACGGGGCGGGGTGCTTCGGCAAATTCGAGCATGTCGTCGCTGAGGCGAGCCACGCGGGCGGGCAGTGCCTCTTCGTCGTCGCCCGGTATGGTGCCGCACTCGATGGCCTTGTTGTCGCGGTATCGTTGCAGTTGGCCGCCTTGCAGCCCGCCGAAGTAGATGTAGTAGTTGCCGTTGTCTTCAAGCACGGCCGGGTCGATGCTGTAACTGCCGCGCATGGGGTGGGGCTGCGGCTTGAAGGGCCCGTAGGGCTTGTCGCTGGTGGCTACGCCGAGGCGGAAGATGTCGTTCTGGTCTTTGGCGGGAAAGTACATGTAGTATTTGCCGTCTTTCTCGGCCACGTCGCACGCCCAAAGTTGCCGGCCGGCCCAGGGAATCTCTTCGAGCGAAAGCACGACGCCGTGGTCGGTTACCTTGCCCTTCTCGGGGTCTTTGGTGGAGAATACATGGTAGTCGCGCATGTTGAAGTGGTTGCCGTCGGTGGGGTCGGTAACGCCCGACTCCCAGTCGTGCGAGGGGTAGATATAGACCTTGCCCTCGAAGACGTGAGCCGACGGGTCGGCCATGTAGTCGTCGGGGAAGAGGTAACGTGCCGGGGTGTTGAGCGGTGCATGGTCGCTTTTTTCTTGCGCCGGGGCGTACGTCAGGGAGGCGGCTGCCGCCAGCATGACGGCCAGTGTGCGTGCGTGTTTCATGTCATGAAAAGTTTTTTTGTTTTTTACAAAGATAGCATATCCTCGGGGGTTGACCAAATTTTGACCGCTTTTCCCCTTCTGCTTTTGGGGGAAGCTCCGGCCGTGTCGTCGCGGATTGCTGCCCGGGCGGGTGCCTGGTCTCGATAAGTGATGGGGCGAATGTGGATTTTTGTTTTTCTCCCTTTGTCGGACGAGGAGAAGCCTTCTTTTTTTTCCTCTCTTTTCAGAAAAGAGGCGGCGGTTCGGCAGCGTCAAAAGCAGAAAACTTCGTTTTCCTTTTGTCTCTGCGCTCACCTTTCGCTATCTTTGAGGGAATTATTTGAGTACTTGACAGGTTGGTTCCTTATCCCATTTATCATGTGGCATGTTGATTTACGGAAATGCGCACTCTCGTGCATGAATTGGCTGCTGGCACAGTGGCGTATTGTCTTGGGCGTGGGCGTCCTCTTTTTCCTGGGCGTTGTCGTCTGTGTGGCGATAGGCCGTTCAGAGCCGGCCGACCTCGGTGATAGGGCCGAGGAGGCGCTGGCCTATTGCAAGAAATACGGTTACAGTCGCGATTATTGCGTGCTGGTCGATTATGGCCGCCATTCGGGAAAGCCCCGTTTCTTCCTTTGGGATTTCAAGCGGGGAGAGGTGGTCGCCAAGAGCCTTTGTGCGCACGGGTACGGGAAAGGAAGTACGGCCGGCAATCCGGTGTTCAGCAACGAGTACGGCAGTTTCTGCTCCTCTTTGGGCCATTACAGGATTGGCGGGGAGAAGACCATGTCGAAGCCTCGGGGGCGAAAGGCTCTTGTCCTCTACGGGAAAGACAAGAGCAACAGCAACGCCCTGCGCCGCGGCATATTGATACACCCGGTGTATCTGCCCACCTTCTCGATTTATCCCTTCATGATACCGGTCAAGGTGCATGACTTGGGACTGTATAAGATTCGCCCGTACAGCGAAGGTTGCGTGACGATACCTTTCGAGACCTATAAAACGGTGGCGAAGGTGATAAAGGCCCAAAGCAAACCGGTGATGATGTGGGTCTACGAGTGAGGCCTCCGGGCAACCGTCCGATGGAGAGACACCGCGCGATTGCCGCCCGGTACTGGGTTGCCGGGGAAATTCCTTTGCGCGAGACCTTCCGACTGTCTCGCCCTACCGTCAAAAGGGTTGATTTCCTTTACCTTCTTTGCCTTTATAAGGATAATTTGCCATTTATTTCATATCTTTGCAGGAAATATAAAAGACTCCCCTATGATTGACGAGAATTTCATTAAAATCTACGAGAAGAGTTTCAAAGAGAATTGGTCGTTGCCGGCATTGACCGACTATAACAGCCGAGAGACATTTACCTATGGCGACATGGCCCGCCAGATTGCGCGCATTCATTTGTTGCTGCGTCATTGCCAGATACGCCGTGGAGACAAGATTGCTCTTATCGGCCGCAATACCCCACGGTGGGTGATGGCCTTCTTTGCCTCGGTGACCTATGGAGCCATTATCGTTCCCATCTTGCAGGATTTCAATCCCAACGATGTGCATCACATCATCAATCACTCCGATGCCGTGCTCCTCTTTTCGGGAAGTCTCGCCTGGGAACACATCGAGATGGAAAAGCTCAGCCAGGTAAGGGGCGTTATTTCGCTCGATGATTACAGTTGCCTCGACCAGCGCGACGGTGAGGACATCATGCAATATCTTGCCGACATCGACCAACATTTCGAGGAGACTTATCCCAATGGATTTACAGCGAATGATATTAAATATGCCGAGCTCGATAACGACAAGGTGTGCCTCATCAATTATACCTCGGGCACGACGGGATTCAGCAAGGGCGTGATGCTCACGGGTAACAATCTGGCCGGGAACACCTGCTTCGGAATGCAGTCGAAGCTGCATTACAAAGGAAGCAAATGCTTGTCGTTCCTGCCGTTGGCTCATGCCTATGGCTGTGCTTTCGACTTGCTCACCCCGCTGGCCGTAGGTACGCATGTCACTCTGTTGGGAAAGATACCTTCCCCCAAAATCCTGCTCAAAGCTCTCGAAGAGGTGAAGCCCAACCTGATTATCTGCGTGCCACTGATTCTCGAAAAAATCTACCGCAAACAGATATTGCCGCTGCTCAACAAGCGTACGATGCGCTGGGCGCTTTCGCTCCCGGTCATCGACAGCCGCATCTACGGGCAGGTGTGCAAGAAACTGGTCGATGCCTTCGGCGGCCGTTTCGAACAGGTCATCGTGGGAGGCGCCCCGCTCAATGCCGAGGTCGAGGCTTTCCTGCATAAAATCAATTTCCCCTTCACCGTGGGGTATGGCATGACCGAGTGTGCCCCGCTTATCAGTTACACGCATTGGAAGGAGTTCGTGCCCCGTTCGTCGGGGAGAATCTTGCCGGGCATCATGGAGGTGAAAATCGATTCGTCCGACCCGCAACTCATTCCCGGAGAAATCTGTGTGCGGGGCGAGAACGTGATGAAAGGTTATTACAAAAACGAAGAGGCCACCGAAAAAGTTCTTGTCGACGGTTGGCTCCACACCGGCGACATGGGTACCGTGGGAGAAGACGGAACCATTTTCATCAAAGGACGTTATAAAACCATGATACTCGGTGCCAACGGACAGAATATCTATCCCGAGGAAATCGAGTCGAAACTCAATAACATGCCGTTTGTCATGGAGAGCCTCGTCATCGAGAAGGAGGGCAAGCTCGTGGCGCTTGTATATCCCGATTTCGAAGCCATCGATACCTACGGGCTCACCAACGACGACCTCCCCGTAGCTATGGAAGAGGTGCGGCGCAATCTCAACAAGGAGGTGGCTCCGTATGAAAACATCGCCCATATCTACATCTACCAGTCGGAGTTTGAAAAAACCCCCAAGCGCAGCATCAAACGCTACCTTTACACCAATTTCACTCCGCTGCCCAACCAACAATAGAAACAACGACACAAATACCTGGTAAAAAAGATACATAAAAAGATTACTGCAATGAACAAAAAAGCATTCCTCTTGATTCTCGACGGCTGGGGCATAGGCGACCGGGCCAAAGACGATGTGATTTATAACACGCCCACTCCCCATTGGGACAAGTTGCTGGCAACCTATCCCCATTCGCAACTGCAAGCCTCGGGCGAAAACGTCGGTCTGCCCGACGGCCAGATGGGCAATTCCGAGGTGGGACACCTCAACATCGGTGCCGGTCGCATCGTGTATCAAGACTTGGTGAAGATAAACCGTGCTTGCGCCGACAAGTCGATATTCTCCAATCCCGAAATCGTAAAAGCCTTCACTTATGCCCGTGACAACGGCAAACAGGTGCATTTGATGGGGCTCGTTTCCGACGGTGGCGTGCACAGCTCGCTCGACCATCTTTTTGTCCTGTGCGACATTGCCGCCGAATATGGCATCGACAAGACCTTCGTGCACTGCTTCATGGACGGCCGTGATACCGACCCCCACAGCGGAAAGGGCTTTATTCAGGCTCTCGAAGGGCGCCTCGCCTCGTTGGGCAGAGGGGCCATCGCCTCGATTGTGGGTCGATACTATGCCATGGACCGCGACAAACGTTGGGAGCGTGTGAAAGAGGCTTATGACCTGCTCGTGTCGGGCAAAGGCACTCCCGCCACCGACATGGTGGCTGCCATGCAGGCTTCCTATGACGAAGGGGTGACCGATGAGTTTGTAAAACCCATCGTCCACGTCGATGCGGCCGGCAAGCCGCTCTCGGTCATCGAAGCCGGCGATGTGGTCATCTTCTTCAACTACCGCAACGACCGCGCCAAGGAACTCACCATCGTGCTCACCCAGCAGGATATGCCCGAGGCCGGCATGCACACCTTGCCGCTTTACTATTGCTGCATGACCCCCTACGATGCCAAGTTCACCGGATTGCATATCCTCTTCGACAAGGAAAATGTAGAAAACACACTGGGAGAGATTGTCTCCAAGGCCGGCCGGAAACAGCTGCGCATTGCCGAGACCGAGAAATACGCACATGTTACCTTCTTCTTTTCGGGCGGCCGTGAAAAAGAGTTCGACGGAGAAGAGCGCATACTCATTCCCTCGCCCAAAGTGGCCACCTATGACCTGAAACCCGAGATGAGTGTCTATGAGGTAAAAGATGCCCTCAATACGGCTTTGGCATCGGGCAAGTACGACTTGGTTGTATGCAACTTCGCCAATGGCGACATGGTGGGCCACACCGGGGTGTACGCTGCTATCGAGAAAGCCGTGAAGGCGGTCGACGAGTGTGTGGGTTCGGTTATCGATACCGCCGTTGCCAACGGTTATGAAGCCATCATCATTGCCGACCACGGAAATGCCGACCATGCCCTCAATGCCGACGGGACGCCCAATACGGCGCACTCGCTCAATCCCGTGCCTTTCGTATATGTGACGGCCAACAAGCAGGCTCGCGTCGAGAATGGAATCCTGGCCGATGTAGCTCCCTCGATATGCCACATCATGGGTATCGACCTGCCGGCCCAAATGACGGGAAAATGCCTGATAAACGATTAGAGACCCGCGAAGAGTATATGTTGCAGATAGGCGATGTGCTTGTCAGTCTCGATGTCATCGAGCGGGAATTTATATGTAACCTCGCGGCGTGTCGCGGCGCCTGCTGCATCGAAGGCGATGCCGGCGCCCCGATTACCGAGGAGGAACATGCCCGTCTCAAAGAGCTGCTCCCGCAGGTGTGGAACGACCTGACTCCCGCTGCCCGGGAGGTGATACGCGCCCAAGGGGTGGCCTATATCGACGAAGAGGGCGACTTGGTCACTTCGATTGTCGGTGGCAAGGACTGTGTCTTTACCTGCTATGGCGACGATGGCATGTGCATGTGCGCCATCGAGAAGGCTTGTCGCGAGGGGCGCATCTCGTTCTACAAGCCGCTCTCGTGCCACCTCTATCCGGTGCGCGTCACCCGCTATCCGTCGTTTACGGCGGTGAACTATCACCGTTGGAAAATATGCAAGGCGGCCGAGGTGCTGGGACGCAAGGAAGGCGTGAAGGTATATCGTTTCTTGCGTGAGCCGTTGATTCGCTGTTTCGGCCAAGAGTGGTATGACGAACTCGACGGAGCGGCCCGGGCTTATTTGCAACAGAAGGAACAGGACGGGGTGTAGACATACCCTCCCCAGAAAACAGAAGCGGGGCGACTTCCAGAAGTCGCCCCGCTTTTTATTCAGGAGAAGGGGAGAATCAATATTGTTCCGATTCGTTGGGGAAATCTTTCGATTTGACGTCGGAGATGTATTGCGACACGGCATCGGTGATGACGCCATGCAAGTTGGCATAACGGCGCAGGAAGCGGGGCGAGAAATCTTTGTTGATGCCCAGCATGTCGTGCATGACCAGTACCTGTCCGTCGACACCGCCGCCGGCTCCGATGCCGATGATGGGCACGTTCACTTCCTGGGCGACGCGGGCGGCCAGTTGGGCAGGTATCTTTTCGAGTACGATGGAGAAGCAGCCCAGCTCTTCGAGCAGGTGGGCATCTTTGATGAGTTGTTGGGCCTCGGCCTCTTCTTTGGCGCGTACGGCGTAGGTGCCGAATTTGTTGATTGATTGCGGGGTGAGCCCGAGGTGTCCCATGATGGGAATGCCGGCACTGAGAATGCGGACGATTGATTCTTTGATTTCTTCTCCGCCTTCGAGTTTCACGGCGTCGGCGCCGGTCTCTTTCATGATGCGTATGGCCGATGCCAAAGCCTCCTTGGAGTTTCCTTGATAGGAGCCGAAGGGCATGTCGACAACAACCAGCGCGCGTTTTACGGCACGCACGACCGACTGTCCGTGATATATCATCTGGTCGAGGGTCATGGGCAGTGTGGTCACATTGCCGGCCATGACGTTCGAGGCGGAGTCGCCTACGAGAATGACGTCCATGCCGGCGCGGTCGATGAGGGTGGCCATGGAGTAGTCATAGGCGGTGAGCATGGCTATCTTTTCGCCGCGTTCTTTCATCTCGGAGAGGCGGCGTGTGGTTACTTTGCGGGTATCTTCGGTATAAGTTGACATGATAGATGATTGTGTATTTGAATTTTGCCGCAAAGGTATGATTTTTTGGAATACAAATCTTTTTTGCCTCTGTTTTATTTCAGGCATCAGCGGTCATAGTTGTAATACTCGATGGTGCGTCGGGTCGTCGACAGGTCGTCGCCGGTGCGCTGGGTGCGGGAGGTCCAGTTGCCTTGCTCGTCGTAGACGTATTCAAATGTGGTGTCTTCTTTTTTCGAGTCGTTGACCGAAGTGATTTTGGAGACGTCGTTGCGCTCGTTGTAGAAATAGATTTTCTCGCTGCGCGAGCGACCGTTGATGGTGATTTCGAGTTTCTTGTTGCCGTCGGGGGTATAGTAGGTCGTCGTGGTGTTTTGCGGGGTGGTGGCGTTGTAGCTCTTTGATGAAATGAGGTTGCCGCTCTCGTTGTAGGTGTATTCTGTTTTCCGTCCGCCCTTTACGCCCTCTACCTGGTCGGTGCGCGTAGCCAGCCGGCCGTTGTCGTCGTATTCAAGTGAACTGATTTCCTGCTCTTTTCCGCCCGGTCTGCTCTCGACGATGCGGGTTATTTCATGTTGCGGATTGTGGTAAAAAGTCTTTTTCCATTGCGGGGTGGCGATGGAATTGAGCGTGAAGTCGGGGTGGTAGAGATAGCTTTTTTCTTCGCTTTTCCCGTTTTTGCGGGTTTCTGCCAGCAGCAGTTGTCCCAGTTGGTCATAGAGGTATGAGACGGTGCTGTGGGTCTCTTTCCCGCCGACGGTGGTGTCGGTGCTCTCTTGCACGCTTTTGACATATCCTCTCAGGTTGTTGTATGACCAGTGCCAGGGCGTTTTTTGCAGATGGCCCAGCCAGTCGTTGAGCGGGACGATGTAGGTGGAGTTGGGGTAGTCGCGCAAAAATTTGTCATAGCCATATTGCGTCGGTTGCTGGGTGAGGCTCAGGTAGTCGAACGATTCGATGGCCGACTGGGCCTCCTCTTTCATCGGGTGGTCGGGGTAGTCGGCCAGCAGTTGCACATAGGCTTCGCGGGTGTGGGCCTTGCGCGCTTCGGCATAGGCGAGGCGGTAAATGCGGTTATGGGCCTCTTCGATGAGTGCCGATTGCGGGTAGAGCTCGATGAATTGTTTGTAGGCTTCGATGGTGTTGTCGAGTTGGGTAAATGTGGTTTTGTCGGCCAGTCGGGTTATCTCTACCACATGAGGCGATGAGGTGTAGTGCGTGAGAAAGTAGTTGTAGGCCTCGATGGTGCCCTTTTCGAGCGCCTGACGGTAGGCAATCTCTTCTTGCCGGGCATACGCCTCAGCGGCCCATGGGCTTTGGGGGCAGAGGCCGATGAAGTGGGCATAGCTTGCCTCACTGTTTTCCTGGCAGGCTTGGTGGTAGAGGTTGCGTTCGATTTGCACGCGAATAGAGTCGAGGGAGTTCTCTTTTTTGTCGAGAAAGCGTATGAGTGTGCGCTCCTTGCTGTTGGGCAGCAGCGCGCGGTTGAATATGTCGTATGATTTTTCGGGGTCGTAAGCGGTGTATTCGGGGGTATTGAACAGCAGGCAGTCGCACAGGTCGATGAGTAGCAGTTCGCTTTTCTTACTGCTGTCATAGACTTTGTTGCGGCGTTCCACTGCCTTCTCGATTTTTTTCTCGACGATGAGGTCGTAGATTTGGCTCGGCTTTTGGGCGCACAACTTCTCGCCACCCCACGAGGTGAGGAGCAGGAGCAGCGAGAGTAGTAATATGCGGGTTGTCGATGTTGTCATGACCGTACCCTGTCGCGAAGGGGTGAGCCTCGGGTTTGTGAAACGATTTTTCCAAGCAAAGATAGTAATACTTCGTGGGATAGTGTGTGCTTGTAAAATCCTTTTAAAGGAAATTCAATTTTTTTTCTTTCTCTGAGGGTGTCGGGGTTTTCCTGCGCCCTTGTCTTATGGGGGAAAAAGCCCTGTCCGGCATTGAAAAAAACGTTATATTTGTCTTAAAGAAGATATGTGTCGCATTCGGTGATGCTTTGTTGCACAGTTCGTGTCGGCGGGGGCATCTCCTGCGATGAAAAATTTTCAGAAGAGATTGGCCCTGAAAAAATGAACTGCCGATGATTGGACGCTGCATTCAATGCCCAATCATCGGCAGTTGCCGGTTTATTTATTTGCTGGCTTTTCAGCGGTTCGACGATAGTTGCTCGTCCATGGCTGCGGCAGCCCGGCGGCCGTCGCCCATGGCCAGAATGACGGTGGCTCCACCCCGTACGATGTCGCCTCCGGCGTAGAGGTCGGCCAAGTCGCTTTGCATCGTGTCCTGGTTGACGACGATGGTACCCCATTTGCTGATGGTGAGACCCTTCACGGTGCTGGGTATAAGGGGGTTTGGCGACACGCCGATGCTCACGACAACCATGTCGACATCTATCTCTTCGATGGCACCCGGTATGGCTACGGGGCTGCGGCGACCCGATGCGTCGGGCTCGCCCAGTTCCATCTTTTGCAGGCGCATCCTGGTTACATGGCCTTTTTCGTCGCCGAGGTATTCGATGGGGTTGTGCAGGGTGAGGAACTCGATGCCCTCTTCCTTGGCGTGTTTCACCTCTTCGATGCGGGCGGGCATTTCGGCTTCGCTGCGGCGGTAGACGATGATGGCGCGTTCGGCTCCCAGTCGGCGGGCGGTGCGCACCGAGTCCATGGCGGTGTTTCCGCCGCCGATGACTGCTACATGTTTGCCGTGGAAGACCGGGGTGTCGGCATCGCTCTCGGCGGCGTGCATGAGGTTGACGCGGGTGAGGTATTCGTTGCTCGACATGACGCCGATGAGGTTTTCTCCGGGTATGTTCATGAAGCGGGGCAGACCGGCGCCGCTGGCTACGAAGATACCCTTGAAGCCCATTTCATGCAGGTCGTCGTAGGTGAGTGTCTTGCCGATGATGCAGTCGGTGATGAACTCGACGCCCATTTGCCGCAGCCCGTTGATTTCGACGTCGACGATGCTGTTGGGCAGGCGGAACTCGGGGATTCCGTATTTCAGTACGCCCCCGATTTCGTGCAGGGCTTCGAAAACCGTGACGGCATAGCCTCGTTTTATCATGTCGCCGGCGAAGGAGAGCCCGGCGGGTCCTGAACCGACCACGGCGATTTTTATGCCGTTGCGGGCGGATATTTCGGGTATGGAGATTTGCCCGCTTTCGCGTTCGTAGTCGGCGGCAAAGCGTTCGAGGTATCCGATGGCGACGGGTTCCTTGTGCAGTTTTTGCAGGTAGAAGCATTTCGACTCGCACTGTTTTTCCTGAGGGCACACGCGGCCGCATACGGCGGGTAGGGCGCTGGTCTCTTTCAGGGTTTTGGCGGCTTCGAGTATCTCGTCGCGTTCGATGTTTTTGATGAATTTGGGTATGTTGATGCCCACGGGGCAGCCGGTGATGCAGAGGGGTTCGGGACAGTCGAGGCAGCGGGAGGCTTCGACGAGGGCCTGTTCGCGGGTGAGGCCCTGGTTTACCTCTTCGTTGCAGGTGATGCGGTAATCGGGAGCCAGTTCATTCATTTTCACCCGTGTGATGGCGATGCGCTCTTTGTTGGGTTTGGCTTTGCGGAGTGCTTCGCGCCACGATGCG
This sequence comes from Candidatus Caccoplasma merdavium, assembly GCA_018715595.1. NCBI lineage: Bacteria > Pseudomonadati > Bacteroidota > Bacteroidia > Bacteroidales > Bacteroidaceae > Candidatus Caccoplasma > Candidatus Caccoplasma merdavium. The sequence goes on from DVLI01000010.1 coordinate 84,813, forward strand.
GCACGTTCTGTGCTCAAATATTCTTTGTTGTCCATGAGTGTTAGCGTTTATTCGATACCTTTATACGAGGAGAGTCGCATGAGCATTTCATCGAAGTCGACTTGATGGGCGTCGAATTCGGGGCCGTCTACGCATACGAATTTGGTTTTCCCGCCGACGGTGACGCGGCAGGCTCCACACATGCCGGTGCCGTCGACCATGATGGTGTTGAGCGAAGCCAGGGTGGGGAGGTTGTATTTTTTGGTGAGGAGGGCGACGAATTTCATCATGATGGCGGGGCCTATCGTGACACAGAGATCTACTTTTTCGCGCTTGATGACCTCTTCGACACCGTCGGTGACAAGACCTTTTTTGCCGTAGGAGCCGTCATCGGTCATGATGATGACTTCGTCGGAATAGGGGCGCACCTGGTCTTCGAGAATGATGAGTTCCTTGGTGCGGGCGGCCAGTACCGTGATGACGCGGTTGCCGGCCTTTTTCATCGCTTCGACGATGGGCAGCAGGGGGGCGACGCCTACGCCGCCGCCGCAACAGACGACGGTCCCTACCTTCTCGATGTGGGTGGCTTGTCCCAACGGGCCTACGACATCGGTGATGTAGTCGCCGACTTCGAGGGCACACAATTTGCGGCTCGATTTCCCGACGGCTTGTACGACGAGGGTGATGGTACCCCGTTCGGTATCGGACGAAGTGATGGTCAGCGGTATGCGTTCGCCTTTTTCTCCGACGCGGACAATGACGAAGTGCCCGGCTTTGCGGGCTTTGGCAATGAGCGGCGCTTCTACGTCGAACTTCACGACGTTGGCCGAGAAATACTCTTTGCTGATGATTTTGTTCATGTGACGAGTAGTGTGTTTATATTGTCTTGCAAAGGTAGACAAAATTATTGAAAAGTGATATGTTTCCTGTAAATTTGATATAAATGCGGACTAAATGCCGACAAATCGCATTTTCTCTGCATGGACGTTCCCGCAGGTTGGTGAAGGTTATTCTCCTTTTTTGCGTTGTTTGAGTTTTTGCCGGCGGTGATTCCAAAGTTTGCGGCGTCGGGAGAATTTTTCGAAGAAATCGCGCACCGATGTAAATGACGAGTAGTTGCGCTGCACGTCGATGGAGAGCGGATCGGTAGTGAAGGTGAGCTGCTCGTTTTCCTCGCCGAACTGTTCGGGGAAGAGGACGATGAGGTTGTTCCCGGCAAAGTAACGAGAGAGTTGCAGGGGGAGTTTCTCAAATTCGGTGTTGTAGGAGAGCGATGTGTGGCGGGCGCTGATGATGACCAGCAGGTCGTCTTGCAGGACGACGCCCGTGAGGGTGAGAATGTCGGCCCAGTCGTCGAGTACCTCAAATTCGCAGTCGATGTTGTATCGTTTCTGATGCAAGACGTTGCGCAGTACGACGATTGTGTCGTGGTGGGCGTGGAAAATGACACGGCATCCGATTTGCTTGCCGATGTTGGCAATGCGGTCGATCCATTTGGTAAATCCGCTCTCGTATTCGGCTTTTTCGGGTACGGCCACGACGATGCGGGTGGTCATGTTGATGGGAATGGTGCATTTGGTGATGGCAACCATTTTGTGGGTGCTTTTGAGCAGGTTCTCGATTTTGGTGCCGAAGAAGCTGTCGACGATGTTGCTCTTGTGGTGCAGGCCCAGTATGACTTCGGTGATGTTCTGTTCTTTGATGGTGTGGACGATGCCGCTGGTGATGTTCGCGTCATAGCGAGAGAGACCCACGAGCTTGATGTCCGAGGCGGCGGCGATTTTGGCGGCGCGGTCGAGCAGCACCTGTCCCACATCGCCGGAGTGAAGGGGTGTTTTGTTGTCGTCGATGACGTGCATGGCATAGACGGGCTGCTGCTTGTGCGGGCCTTTGGCCAGTATGGCGAGATTGACGAGGTTTTCGAGCGTGTAAGGGTTGGCTACGGGTATGAGAATGCGTGCCTGGCCGGTATTGTCGCGGTTCTTGTCGTTCTCGTCGGCCGGTTGCTGGGTCGCCATTTTTTTTGCCGCCCGTTCGGTGGCGAAGGAGCTGATGGTGCAGGTGACCAAAATCATGACGATGGTGCCGTTGAGAATGTTGATGTCGAACATGCCGATGTCATATCCGATGAGGACGGCGGCCAAAGTCGCGGCCGCCTGCCCGTTGCTCAGGCCGAAAATCATGGCCCGGTCGATTTTGGTGAGCCCGAAATTCTTCTGGGTAATCCAGGCTGCCAGCCATTTGGCCACAGTGGCAATTACCGACATGACAATGGCTACAAACAAGGCGTCCCAGCCCGAGAAGATGACCGAGGGGTCGATGAGCATACCCACGCCGATGAGGAAGTAGGGTATGAAAAGGGCGTTGCCCACAAACTCGATGCGGTTCATCAGGGGTGACACCGAAGGAATAAACCGGTTGAGAACGACTCCGGCGAAAAAGGCTCCGAGAATCGGTTCAAGACCTGCCGGCTTGGCCAGTGCCGAGGCCAGGAACACCAGTGCCAGCACGAAGATGTATTGCGAGACGTTGTCGTTGTATTTCTTGAAAAACCAGCGGGCAATGCGTGGAAATGCATAGAGGATAAAGAGGCAGTAGGCCGTCATGGAGAGAATGAGCCGCACCCAAAACCATTCGTTGATGGTGCCCGTCTGCATGCCTACGATGACTGCAAGGATGATGAGGGCCCCTACCACTGTGATGATGGTTCCCGCGATGGTGATGGTCACGGCAGGGTTGCGACCTACCCCATAACGCAACACGATGGGGTAGGCGACCAATGTGTGCGAGGCATACATGCTGGCCAGCAATATCGAGGTCATGAGGTCGAGGTGCAGCAGGTAGATGCTCGACAGGGTGCCCAGTATCATGGGGATGAGAAATGTGTGTATGCCGAAGACGATGCCGCGGGTTTTTATCTTGCGGAAGTCGTTGAGGTTCATTTCGAGTCCCACCAGAAACATGAGGTAGAGCAGACCCACGTTCCCGAAAATCTTGAAGCTGCTGTCGTGGGCCAGCACATCGAGCCCGTGCGGGCCGAAGAGTGTTCCCGCCAGAATCAGGCCGATGATGTGGGGAATCCGCAGTTTGTTGAGCAGCAGGGGGGCGAACAGGATAATCGTCAGCACGACAAAGAATATCAGTACCGGGTCGGTGAACGGTAAAGTGGGTAAGAATTGGTTGACGTCCATGGCTCAAAAAAATCTGCGGTGTGGTTCCGGCGAATAAATCGGTGAGCAAAATTAAGAAAAAAGCAGAAATAATGGCACGAGGAATACAGAAATTGTACAGAAAAACGCCTTATTTGATAAAAAAATAGACGTTTGGGCGCGAATTATTAGGAAAAACGTTAATTTTGCCAAGATTTTTGGCCGAAATGCGTTTCGATTGTCGCCCTTAGGCCGCAGAAACAAGATTGTCGAAATTCTAAAAATAAGATAGAACATGAAAGTAGCCATTGTCGGAGCAAGTGGAGCCGTGGGGCAGGAGTTCCTGCGGGTTCTTTCCGAGAGAAATTTTCCGATTGACGAACTGCTGTTGTTCGGTTCGTCACGCAGTGCCGGAACATCATATAACTTCCGGGGTAAAGAGATTGTCGTGAAGGAGTTGCAACACAACGACGATTTCAAGGGCGTAGACATCGCGTTTACTTCGGCGGGAGCCGGGACCTCGAAAGAGTTTGAAAAGACCATCACGAAATATGGCGCTGTCATGATCGACAATTCGAGCGCATTCCGCATGGACGAAGATGTGCCTTTGGTGGTGCCCGAAGTCAATGGCCCCGATGCCAAGGTGCGTCCCCGCGGCGTGATTGCCAACCCCAACTGCACCACCATACAGATGGTTGTCGCTTTGCAGGCGCTCGAACAACTCTCCCACATCAAGTCGGTGCATGTGTCCACTTACCAGGCTGCCAGCGGGGCCGGTGCCGCCGCCATGGCCGAGTTGGTGCATCAGTACGAAGAGCTCATGAAGGGCGAAGCCCCCACGATACAGAAGTTCTATTACCAGTTGGCCTACAACGTGATACCCCAAGTCGATGTCTTCACCGACAACCTTTACACCAAGGAGGAGATGAAGATGTTCAACGAAACGCGTAAAATCATGCACTCCGATGTGAAGGTGAGCGCCATGTGCGTGCGTGTTCCCGTCATGCGGGCTCACTCCGAGGCGATTTGGGTCGAGACCGAGCGTCCGCTCTCGGTCGAAGAGGCTCGCGAGGCTTTTGCCAAGGCCGATGGCGTGGTGCTCATGGACGACCCCGCCAACCGGGCCTACCCGATGCCGCTCGATATCGCCGGCAAAGACCCCGTGTTTGTGGGCCGCATTCGCAAGGACCTTTCCAATCCCAACGGTCTCACGTTCTGGGCCGTCAGCGACCAGATAAAGAAAGGCGCGGCCTTGAATGCCGTGCAAATAGCCGAATATCTGATTCGTGAAAATGCGTTGTAGCATACGGCTTGCTGTTTTAGGTATCCTTATTTTTCTCTATATTTGCGAGGTGGCTTCACAAAGCCGCCTCGTGTCATATAGGCTATTTGATACACCCATGGAAGCAACTCTCTTTTGCGATGAGCGGCTCACGGCTCCGCTCTCGGCCCTTTTCTTGGAAATAGACAACCGCTGTGGTTTCTCGGGCAAACCGGTTATTGGCATCACCAGCAACCACCGTGCTGCCGAGAACCTCACTTGTGTGGCCGACCCCTATGTCGAGGCGGTGTGCCGGGCCGGCGGCGCTCCGCTGCTTTTGCCGGTGGGTGCCGACACGGCGGCGCTCCAACGCATCGTCGAGTGTCTCGACGGCCTACTGCTCACGGGCGGAGGCGATTTCTCCGCCGCTGTCATGGGCGATGCGCTCTCTCCGTTGGCCGACAGTGCCGATGCCTTGCGCGACCGTTCCGAGTTTGCGCTTTTGCGCCTGGCGTTGCAGCGGCAAATGCCGGTTTTCGGTATCTGCCGCGGGCATCAACTGCTCAATCTCGCACTGGGGGGTACCCTCTATCAGGATTTGCCGTCGGAGTTCCCCGCCGATGTTCTGCCCCATTCTCAGGCGCACGACAAGCGCCAACCCGCCCATGACGTGACCCTCGCCGCAGGCTCCCTTATCGCCCGGTTGCTGGGAAAAGACCGCGTACCGGTCAATTCGCTTCATCACCAGGCCGTGCGTGAGACGGCTCCCGCTTTGCGTGCCGTGGCTTTTTCGCCCGATGGGGTCAATGAGGCGATAGAGAGCCCCTGTTACCCCGTATATGGCGTGCAGTGGCACCCCGAGCAACTCTTGGCCGGCGGCGACGATGCCATGCTGCCCTTGTTTGAGCATTTGGTCGATGAGGCTCTTCTCTATCGGCAGGCGCGGGATTTCCATCGCCGTCACCTGTCGCTCGACTCACACTGCGACACCCCCATGTTTTTTCCCGAAAATATCGACATCGGTTGTCGTGACCCGCGGCTCAAAGTCGACTTGCCGAAGATGGAGGCGGGCGGCCTCGATGCCACTTGCATGGTCGCTTATCTGCCTCAGGGACCCCGCGATGAAGCCGGTTTGCATGCCGCTGCCGGGAAGGCCGACGCCATTCTTGACGAGCTCACCCGCCAGCTCTCTCTCTATCCCGACCGCGTGCAGCAGGCTTTCACCCCCGATGATGTGTCGGCGGCCAAGCGGGCGGGGAGGAAGGCCGTCTTCCTGGGAATAGAAAACGGCTATGCCATAGGTCGTGACTTGTCTCTCCTCAAACATTTCCGCGACAAAGGCGTGGTGTATATGACCCTGTGCCACAACGGCGACAATGATATATGCGATTCGGCCAAAGGGAAGGGCGAACATGGCGGCCTGAGTCCTTTCGGCCGTGATGTCGTGCGGGAGATGAACCGCCTGGGCATGATGGTCGACCTGGCTCATGCCTCCGAGGCAAGTTTCTACGATGCGCTGGCGTGCAGTGCTGCGCCTATTGTCACGACCCACTCTTCGTGCCGGGCGCTTTGCGACCACCCCCGGAACCTCACCGACGACCAGATACGCGCTCTTGCCGCCCGCGGCGGAGTGATGCAGATATGCCTCTATGAGTACTTTCTGGTCAGGGGAAAGGAACCGACGGTCGACGATATTGTTGCCCACATCGACCATGTGGTGCGGCTGGTGGGCGTCGACTATGTGGGAATCGGTTCCGACTTCGATGGCGGAGGCGGCATACCCGGTTGTAACAGCGCCGATGAACTCATCAACATCACCAAAGCCCTGTTGAAAAAAGGCTACACCACCGAAATGCTCGTCAAGATATGGGGCGGGAATTTCTTGCGGGTGATGCGCCAAGTGCAGCAATCGGCCGATGATTGATTCTTAAAAAGTGTAAATATAAAAGAGCCGACTCGGCTTTTTGTTGAAAATCAATTACCTTTGGAAGTCAAAACAAAAAACATGAGAGGAAGACGGTTATCTTTGTTTTCGTTGCTTCTTGGAATAGGTTGTTTGGCGGCCATGCTCGTTGTGACGGCCTGTCGTCGCCCGGCCTCCTCGAATGAACCATCGACGGCTCCTTCTCGTGTGGTCGATGTTCCTGTGTTCGACGCCGATACGGCTTTTGCCTATGTCGAACGGCAGGTGGCCTTCGGCCCCCGTGTCCCCAATACCCGTGCCCATCGCGAAGCGGCCGAATATCTCGCCGACGAGTTGCGCCGCCGCGGAGCGCAGGTCACCTTGCAGGATTTCCGGGTGCGCGCTTATGACGGGACGCCGCTCGATGCCCGCAACATCATTGCCTCTTTTTCGCCCGAGAAGAGCGACCGGGTTTTGCTCTTCGCCCACTGGGATACCCGCCCTTATGCCGATAACGACCCCGATTCTAAAAATCATCGCACACCCATCGATGGAGCCAACGACGGCGCCAGCGGTGTGGCCGTGCTGCTCGAAATAGCCCGTCACTTGCAGGTCCGGTCGCCTCGCATCGGCGTCGACATCATCTTTTTCGATGTGGAAGACTATGGGCAGCCCTACTTCTTCGACCGCCCCGAGAAGGAAGATACCTGGGCGTTGGGTTCGCAATACTGGTCGCGTCGGCCCCACAATCCGGCCTATCGTGCCCGTTACGGCATTTTGCTCGACATGGTGGGCGGCAAAAACAGCCGCTTCGCCCGCGAAGGCGTCTCGATGCAGTTGGCTCCCGCCGTGGTCGATAAGGTGTGGAAGGCGGCCCAGGCGCTGGGCTATGGCGACTATTTCGTCGATGAGCGGGGCGGTTATGTCAACGACGACCATGTGTATGTGGGCCGTCGCGTGCCGAGCATCGACATCATCGCCTATGACGAGTCGCAGGGGGGATTTGTTCCCCAATGGCATACTCTCGATGATACGGTCGAGCACATCGATAAAGCTACCCTCGAAGCGGTGGGTCAAACCCTGTTGTGGGTAATATATAATGAATAAGCGATTTTCTTGGAAACCATGATGACGATAGATCAAATACAAGATGATGTTGTCGAGGAGTTCTCGGCATTTGATGACTGGATGGATAAATATGCCTTGCTCATCGAGTTGGGCAATTCATTGGATCCGCTCGACCCGCAGTACAAGGTCGAGAGCAACCTCATCGAGGGGTGCCAAAGCCGGGTGTGGTTGCATGCCGAGTATGACGACGGCCGGGTCGTTTTCCAGGCCGAGAGCGATGCCGTGATTGTAAAAGGCATTGTGTCGTTGCTTATCAAGGTGCTTTCGGGACATACCCCCACAGAGATTCTCGATGCCCACCTCTATTTCATCGAACAGATAGGTCTCACCGAACATTTGTCGCCCACGCGCTCCAATGGCCTCTTGGCCATGGTGAAGCAGATGCGGCTCTATGCCATGGTGTTCAAGGCTCAGGAAGAAGAACAAAAACAATAATATAGTACAAACCTAAACTAAGAAAAAACATGTTTAAGAATCAACCCAAAGGCTTGTATGCCTTGGCGCTTGCAAACACGGGAGAACGTTTTGGCTACTACACCATGCTGGCCATCTTCCTGTTGTTTATCCAAGCCAAATTCGGTTTCAGTGCGGCTGTGGCCACACAGATTTATTCTATTTTCCTGGCTGCCGTTTATTTCATGCCACTCTTCGGTGGTATTCTGGCCGACAGAATCGGTTATGGCAAATGCGTTACGCTGGGTATCGTCGTCATGTTTGCCGGTTACCTTTGCCTTTCGATTCCGACAGGAGCCGATGCCATTGGCAAGACGCTGATGTTTGGCGCGCTGGCTCTCATCGCTGTCGGTACGGGACTCTTCAAGGGCAATTTGCAGGTGATGGTGGGAAATCTTTACGATGACCCCAAATATGCCTCGAAACGCGATGCCGCATTCAGCCTTTTCTACATGGCCATCAACATCGGCGCGATGTTTGCCCCTTCTGCCGCCAAGGGCGTGACCAATTTCTTCTTGGGTAAATCGGGACTCTTCTACGATGCCAACATTCCCTCGTTGGCCCATCAATATCTCGATGGTACGATTTCGGCCGAGAATGCAACCAAACTTGCCGATTTGGCTTCGCAGATGTCGGTGAACGGTATGGATATGACGGCTTTCAGTCAGTTCTATATCGAGCAACTCTCTGCTGCATACAATTACGGATTTGCCGTGGCTTGCGTCTCCTTGGTCATCTCGGTGGCCATTTACTACGGTTGCCGTTCGTGGTTCAAGCACGCCGACGTCAATTCGGTTCAGGCCAAGGCCGCCCATGTCGAAGAGGTGGAGCTTACCCCGCAACAGACCAAGAGTCGTATCACCGCCCTTTTGCTCGTCTTTGCCGTGGTGGTGTTCTTCTGGATGGCTTTCCACCAGAACGGTGCTACGATGACGATTTTTGCGCGCGACTACACCTCGAACATTGCTGATGGCCTCACCCGCATCGGATTTAACATCTGGGGGCTGGTGCTCATCGCTATTTCGATTTATACCCTGTTCAGCACGTTCCAAGCCACGGTGGCTCGCACCAGAGTGATATTGGGTCTTGTGACGTTGGCCTTGTGGGGCGGCGTAGCGGCCATATATTTCTCGATGCCGGCCGAAGTGATGATTCAGCCTTCTGATTTCCAACAGTTCAACCCCTTCTTTGTGGTTGCCCTCACACCGGTGTCGCTGGCCATATTCGGCGCTTTGGCTGCCAAGGGCAAAGAGCCTTCGGCTCCGCGTAAAATCGGCTACGGTATGATGGTGGCTGCCGCCGGCTTCCTTATCCTGACGGTCGGCTCGATGGGATTGGCTTCTCCGAAAGAACTGGGAGGTACGGTGAGCGACGTCCTGGTGTCGCCCAACTGGCTCATCTCGACCTATCTCGTGCTCACCTTCGCCGAGTTGCTGCTCTCGCCCATGGGTATTTCGTTTGTCTCGAAAGTGGCTCCTCCCAAGTACAAGGGTGCCATGATGGGTTGCTGGTTTGCCGCCACGGCCATAGGTAACTATCTGGTTTCGATTCCCGGCCTTTTGTGGGACAAATTGCCGTTGTGGGGCATCTGGACACTGCTTATCGCTCTCTGTCTCCTCTCGGCGCTCTTTATCTTCTCCATTATGAAGAAACTCGAATCGGCAACGAAATAATCTCCCCCTGTCCACATATGCCAAGAGAGCCGGCCCTGTAAGGTCGGCTCTCTTGTTTTTATGAAGGATTGCGGGCGGGATTACTCAAACAACGAGTGCTGTTCCATGCCCAAGAGGTTGAACGTGCGACGGTGGTAGGAAGTGGGCCCGTATTGGGCGATGGCGGCACGATGGGCGCGGGTGGGGTAGCCCTTGTTCTCGTCCCAGTGGTATTGCGGATATTCTTCGTGTAACTTCATCATGTAGTCATCGCGGTATGTCTTGGCCAAAATGGAGGCGGCGGCGATGGAGAGGTAGCGCCCGTCGCCTTTTACTTCGCACGAGTAGGGAAGGTCTCGATAGGGGGTGAATCGGTTCCCGTCGATGAGCAGGGCTTCGGGGCGTACTCTCAGTGCGTCGATGGCGCGGTGCATGGCCAGAAATGAGGCTTTGAGAATGTTCATCTCGTCGATTTCCTGCGGTGAGACGACTCCTACTGCCCATGCGAGCGCTTCCTTTTCGATGAGCGGGCGCAAAGCATAGCGTTGCCGCTCGGTGAGTTGCTTGGAGTCGTTAAGGGTCTCGTTGCGGAAGCCGGGAGGCAAAATCACGGCGGCGGCAAAAACCGCTCCGGCCAGGCAGCCCCGTCCGGCTTCGTCGCAACCGGCTTCGATGCGGTTCTCTATTTTGTATGGAAGTAACATAATCGGGTTTTCTCTCGACAAATGTAAGAAAAATCTTCTTCGGTGCCCGGTCTCGCCCTGCACTTTTTGGCAAAACGTTTTTCGCCATGCCGTCGTCGTGCCAAGGGTGCCGGTTGTTGCCTTGCCTTGCAGTGCCTGAGTGACCTGAGTATTTTATTTGAAGAATTATTCTCGTTTTTGTTTGGTAATTAGTGTTTTAGTTGCTATCTTTGCGGTGTTTTTCGCCCCGAATGTCGTGACGGTTGCTTGTAATCGGCTGATTGCGAGCGTCTTGTTGAGATTTGGTGTGGCGGATACAAAGATGAAAACTAACGAACAAAAAGAAGATTTAAAGATTTAAAAAAGTTTAAAAGATGCCTACAATTCAGCAATTAGTAAGAAAAGGGCGGGTTGTTTTGGAAGACAAGAGTAAGTCTCCGGCACTGGATTCATGTCCGCAAAGACGTGGCGTGTGTGTGAGAGTATACACGACGACTCCCAAGAAACCTAACTCTGCAATGCGTAAAGTAGCACGTGTGCGTTTGACCAACGGTAAAGAGGTGAACTCTTACATCCCGGGAGAAGGACACAACTTGCAAGAGCACTCGATTGTATTGGTGCGTGGCGGTCGTGTAAAAGACCTTCCCGGTGTGCGTTACCACATCGTTCGCGGAACATTGGATACCGCAGGCGTAAACGGTCGTACCCAACGTCGCTCGAAATACGGAGCCAAGAGACCGAAAGCCGGAGCCGCTCCTGCCGCAAAAGGTAAAAAATAAGACGTAAGCAGAGAGCCCAACAAACTACTTTTAGTGTCAAACACTGTTTGAGTTTATTGGATAGGCTGATTCAGGTTGAGTAAATGGCGTCAGAGGGCGCTGTTGAAGATGTGAAAAGCAACCAAAAACAAAAACAATAATTTACAAAACATAATGAGAAAAGCAAAACCTAAGAAACGGGTTATCTTACCCGATCCCGTATTCAGTGACGTAAAGGTTACCAAATTTGTCAATCACTTGATGTATGACGGCAAGAAAAGCATTGCCTATACTATTTTTTATACGGCCTTGGATACAGTAAAGGAAAAGCTCTCCAACGAAGAAAAATCCGCACTCGAAATCTGGAAAAAAGCGTTGGACAATATTACCCCCCAAGTTGAGGTAAAATCTCGTCGTATCGGTGGTGCAACCTTCCAAGTACCTACCGAAATCCGTCCCGATCGCAAGGAATCCATCTCCATGAAGAATTTGATACAATACGCCCGTAAAAGAGGCGGCAAGACGATGGCCGAGAAATTGGCTGCCGAGATTGTTGATGCCTATAACGAGCAAGGAGGTGCATTCAAACGCAAAGAGGACATGCACAAAATGGCCGAGGCCAACCGGGCATTTGCACATTTCAGATTCTAATCTTAATTCAGTAAAAAGAACCAACAATGTCAAAAGCAGACGAACAACTCAAATATACCAGAAACATCGGTATTATGGCTCACATCGATGCCGGAAAGACGACCACTTCGGAGCGTATTCTTTTCTACACCGGTTTGACGCACAAAATCGGCGAAGTGCACGACGGAGCTGCTACCATGGACTGGATGGAACAAGAGCAGGAACGTGGTATTACCATTACCTCGGCCGCTACCACTACATGGTGGAACTATGCCAACGACAAATACAAAATCAACCTCATTGATACCCCGGGGCACGTCGATTTCACGGCCGAGGTAGAACGTTCGTTGCGCGTACTCGACGGTGCTGTGGCTACTTTCTGTGCCGTAGGTGGTGTGGAACCCCAGTCCGAGACCGTATGGCGTCAGGCCGATAAATACAATGTTCCCCGTGTAGGTTATGTCAATAAGATGGACCGCTCGGGTGCCAACTTCTTCGAAGTCGTACGTCAGTTGAAAGATGTTCTCGGTGCCAACCCCTGCCCCGTGCAGATTCCTATCGGAGCCGAGGAGACTTTCAAAGGCGTCGTTGACCTTATCACGATGAAAGCCATCTACTGGCACGATGAGACCATGGGCGCCGACTACTCCGTGGAAGAAATCCCTGCTTCGCTCAAAGAAGAAGCCGAAGAGTGGCGTGACAAAATGCTCGAAAAAATCGCCGAGTGCGACGATGTCGTTATGGAAAAATATTTCGACGACCCTTCGACCATCACTCCCGAAGAAATCCGTGCCGCTTTGAGAAAAGGAACACTCAGTATGTCGATTGTTCCCATGCTTTGCGGTTCTTCTTTCAAGAACAAAGGTGTGCAGACGCTTCTCGATGCCGTTTGCGCCTACCTGCCCAGTCCCGAAGACACCCCCGCCATCATCGGTCACAACCCCGATGACCCCGACAAAGAAGAGGTGCGCAAACCTCTCTTTGAAGAGAAAATGTCGGCTCTCGTCTTCAAAATCGCTGTCGATCCCTATGTAGGACGTCTCTGCTTCTTCCGCGTATATTCGGGCGAAATCCCCGCAGGCTCTTATGTCCTCAATTCGCGTTCGGGCAAGAAAGAGCGTGTGTCGCGTCTCTTCCAGATGCACTCCAACAAGCAGAACCCCAAAGATGTTATCGGTTGCGGTGACATCGGAGCCGGCGTAGGTTTCAAGGATATCCGCACCGGCGATACCCTCTGTGCCGAAGATGCTCCTATCGTACTCGAAGCCATGGACTTCCCCGATCCCGTTATCGGTATCGCTGTTGAGCCCAAGACGCAGAAAGATATGGATAAGCTCAGCCTCGGCTTGCAGAAACTGGCCGAAGAAGACCCCACCTTCACCGTTAAGACCGACGAAGAGACCGGACAAACCGTTATCAGCGGTATGGGTGAGCTCCACCTCGAAATCATCATCGACCGTCTCAAACGTGAATTCAAGGTTGAATGTAACCAAGGACGTCCTCAGGTATCCTACAAAGAGGCCATCACCAAGCCCGTTGAATTGCGCGAAGTCTACAAGAAACAAACCGGTGGTCGCGGTAAATTTGCCGACATCATCGTTCGCGTAGAACCCGCCGACGACAGCTTCGAAGGCAGCGGACTCCAATTCATCGACGAAGTCAAAGGTGGTAACATTCCCAAGGAATTTATCCCCTCGATACAAAAAGGTTTCACCACGGCTATGAAGAACGGCGTATTGGCCGGCTATCCGCTCGACCGTCTCAAAGTGACCGTTCTCGATGGTTCGTTCCACCCCGTAGACTCCGACCAGCTTTCGTTTGAGGTGTGCGCTATCCAGGCCTTCAAGAAAGCCTGCGAAAAAGCAAAACCCGTGCTCCAAGAGCCTATCATGAAGATCGAGGTTGTTACCCCCGAAGAAAGTATGGGTGATGTAATTTCCGACCTCAACAAACGTCGTGGACAAGTCGAAGGCATGGAGTCGAGCCGCTCGGGAGCCCGCATCGTCAAAGCCAAAGCCCCGCTGGCCGAAATGTTCGGTTACGTTACCGCTTTGCGTACGATTACCTCGGGTCGCGCCACCTCGACCATGTCATTCTCGCACTATGCCGAAGTTAGCACCCAGATTGCCAAACAAGTGCTCACCGAAGTACAAGGCCGCGTAGACTTATTGTAAAATAGAATAGAAACAACCAATATGAGCCAAAAAATTAGAATCAAACTGAAATCTTACGATCACAATCTCGTCGACAAATCGGCCGAGAAGATTGTAAAGACCGTAAAAGCAAGCGGTGCTGTGGTCAGCGGACCGATACCCCTGCCTACCCACAAACGCATCTTCACTGTAAACCGTTCGACGTTTGTCAACAAAAAATCGAGAGAGCAATTCGAACTCTCTTCGTTCAAACGTCTCATCGACATTTACAGCTCAACCGCCAAAACGGTCGACGCCCTGATGAAACTCGAATTGCCCAGCGGCGTGGAAGTAGAAATCAAAGTGTAGTATAAACCTATATTAAAAACCACAGAGAAATGCCAGGATTATTAGGAAAAAAAATCGGAATGACATCCGTTTTCAGTGCCGAGGGAAAAAATGTTCCATGCACTGTTATCGAAGTAGGTCCCTGCGTAGTTACTCAAGTAAAAACGGCCGAAGTGGACGGATATGATGCCGTACAAGTGGGTTTTGCCGATAAAAAGGAAAAACACACCACCAAACCCGAAATGGGCCACTTCAAAAAAGCCGGAGTAACCCCGAAGAGACACTTGGCCGAGTTCAAAGGATTTACGGAGACCTACAAGGCCGGCGACGTTATCACGGTAGACCTTTTCGAAGGTACTGACTATGTAGACGTCATCGGAACTTCGAAAGGTAAAGGCTTCAAAGGCGTTGTAGGACGTCATGGATTCGGCGGAGTCGGACAAACCACTCACGGTCAGCACAACCGTCTGCGTGCGCCCGGTTCGGTAGGCGCCTGCTCTTACCCCGCAAAGGTTTTCAAAGGAACCCGCATGGCCGGTCAGACCGGAAACGAGCGCGTTACCGTGCAAAACCTGCAAGTGTTGAAAATCATGCCGGAACACAACCTCCTCCTTATCAAAGGTTCGGTACCCGGTTGTAAAGGTTCAATCGTAATAATTGAAAAGTAATGGAACTGAGCGTATATAACATCAAAGGCGAAGATACGGGAAAGAAAGTTACGTTGAACGATGCAGTATTCGGCATTGAGCCCAACGAACACGCCATTTATCTCGACGTGAAACAATACATGGCCAACAAACGCCAAGGAACCCACAAATCGAAAGAGAGAAGCGAAGTATCGGGTAGTACCCGCAAGCTGATCCGTCAAAAAGGTTCCGGCGGTGCCCGTCGTGGTGACATTAACTCGCCCGTCATGGTAGGTGGTGGTCGTGTATTCGGTCCCCGTCCCCGTAATTACAACTTCAAGCTGAACAAAAAAGTGAAATCGCTGGCCCGCAAATCGGCCCTCTCCCTCAAAGCACAGGAGAATGCCATTTTCGTCATCGAAGACTTTACGTTCGAAGCTCCCAAAACCAAAGAATTTGTCTCCATCGCTCAAAATCTGAAAGTTGCAGATAAAAAATTGCTTTTGGTTTTAGGAAATGAAAATAAAAACGTATATTTGTCGGCTCGAAATGTGCCCAAGGCAAAAGTTGTAACAACCTCAGAGTTAAACACATACAAAGTACTGGATTGCGCCAGTCTTGTATTGACCGAAAGCTCTTTGGCTGCTATTAATAACTTTTAATACAAAGGAGGTAAAATAATGGCAATAATTATTAAACCGATAGTAACCGAGAAAATGACCGGAATGGGAGAGAAATTCAACCGTTACGGTTTTGCGGTAACCCCCGATGCCGACAAGCAACAAATCAAAGAAGCCGTAGAAGACCTCTACAATGTAACCGTTGTCTCGGTAAACACGATTATGCGCAAAGGCAAGCTCAAAAGCCGTTACACCAAATCGGGTTTGATTCAAGGCCGTGCCGCCAAATACAAAAAGGCGCTGGTAACCTTGAAAGAGGGTGATACGATAGATTTTTATAGCAATATTTAATAACAGAAATGGCAGTAAGAAAATTAAAGCCCACAACACCGGGGCAGAGACACAAAATTATTGGTGCATTTGATAACATCACTGCTAAGGCACCAGAAAAGTCTCTTGTAGTAGGATTCAGAAAATCGGGTGGCCGCAACAACGAAGGTCACCTGACGATGCGTTACATTGGCGGAGGCCACAAACGCAAATACCGTTTCATCGACTTCAAGAGAAATAAAGACGGTGTTCCCGCTGTCGTAAAGACCATCGAGTACGACCCGAACCGTTCGGCTCGCATCGCGTTGCTCTTTTATGCCGATGGCGAAAAACGGTACATCATCGCCCCCAACGGGCTTGAAGTAGGCATGACCATCATGTCGGGCGCAGAAGCCGCTCCCGAAGTAGGTAACGCACTCCCCCTGCAAAACATTCCCGTAGGTACCGTAGTGCATAATATCGAGTTACGTCCCGGACAAGGCGCCGCTCTCGTGCGTTCGGCCGGAGCATTCGCTCAGCTCACTTCCCGTGAAGGCAATTATGCCATCATCAAATTGCCCTCGGGTGAGACTCGTAAGATTTTGGCCACATGCAAAGCCACTGTCGGCGTCGTAGGAAACTCCGACCACGCTCTCGAAAGTTCCGGAAAAGCCGGACGTTCGCGCTGGTTGGGACGTCGTCCTCGCAACCGTGGTGTAGTAATGAACCCTGTCGATCACCCCATGGGTGGTGGTGAAGGCCGTGCATCAGGTGGTCACCCCCGTTCGCGCAAGGGTCTCTACGCTAAGGGTCTCAAGACAAGAGCACCGAAGAAACTCTCGTCTAAGTATATTATAGAAAGACGTAAAAAGTAACTCGTTAACTAAGCAACTATGAGTCGTTCATTAAAAAAAGGCCCATATATCAGTGTGAAGCTGGAAAAGAAAGTTTCGGCCATGACCGAGTCGGGCAAAAAATCCGTCATCAAAACATGGTCGAGAGCCTCGATGATCTCTCCCGATTTCGTAGGCCACACTTTCGCCGTACACAATGGTAATAAATTTATTCCCGTATATGTTACCGAAAACATGGTAGGACACAAGCTGGGCGAATTCGCTCCCACCCGTATCTTCCGTGGGCACTCCGGCAACAAGAAGAAATAAAAAGGGCTATCGGGAATTTGAGAATTTCAAATAAAAAAAGAATTAAACACAATGGGTGCAAGAAAAAAAATATCAGCCGATAAAAGAAAAGAAGCCCTGAAAACGAAATACTTCGCCAAGCTCAACAACGTGCCTACCTCGCCCCGCAAAATGCGTTTGGTGGCCGATATGGTACGCGGAATGGAAGCATTCAAAGCGCTTGGCGTATTGAAGTTTTCAAACAAGGAAGCTTCTGCCAGACTGGAAAAACTGTTGCGTTCGGCCATTGCCAACTGGGAACAGAAAAACGAACGCAAAGCCGAAAGCGGTGAGCTTTACATCTCCGAGATTTATGTCAACTCGGCAGCCATGCTCAAACGCCTTCGTCCCGCTCCCCAAGGACGCGGATATAGAATACGTAAACGTTCCAACCACGTTACGTTGTTTGTAGATACCATAAGTAGTAATAAACCCGAAAATCAAAATTAAGCCGGATGGGACAGAAAGTAAATCCAGTAAGTAACCGCTTGGGAATTATCCGTGGATGGGATTCCAATTGGTATGGAGGAAGAAAATACGGCGAAAGACTGCTCGAAGACAGCAAACTCCGTAAGTACCTCAATGCCCGTCTTGCAAAAGCAAGCGTATCGCGTATCGTGATTGAGCGTACCCTCAAACTCATCACCATCACCGTATGTACGGCCCGTCCGGGACTCATCATCGGTAAAGGTGGCCAAGAGGTCGACAAACTCAAAGAAGAGTTGAAGAAAATCACCGACAAAGATGTGCAAATCAATATTTTCGAGGTAAAACGTCCCGAAGTAGACGCCACCATCGTTGCCACCAACATCGCTCGCCAGATCGAAGGCAAAATGGCTTACCGTCGTGCCGTGAAGACGGCGATCGCTTCGACGATGCGCGCCGGTGCCGAAGGCATCAAGGTGCAGGTTTCGGGTCGTCTCAACGGCGCCGAAATGGCTCGTTCGGAGATGTACAAAGAAGGCCGTACCCCGTTGCACACCCTCCGTGCCGACATCGACTACGCTTTGGTAGAGGCTCTCACCAAAGTAGGTCTTATCGGTATCAAGGTTTGGATTTGCCGTGGCGAAATCTACGGTAAAAAGGACCTCGCTCCTCAATTTACGGCAAGCCCCAAAGAGGCACGCGGTAATCGTGAAGCCGGCGGAAAGAAAGGCTTCAAAAAAGCAAAACCGAATCGTTAACGAATTGAACTGACAGAAAATGTTACAACCGAAGAAGACGAAATTCAGAAGACAACAAAAAGGTCGTATGAAAGGTCTCGCAGGACGAGGCAATCAATTGGCCTTCGGTTCCTTTGGTATAAAAAGTTTGCAGTCGAAATGGATAACCGGTCGTCAGATCGAAGCAGCTCGTATCGCCGTTACCCGTTATATGCAACGTCAGGGTCAAATCTGGATCAGAATATTCCCGGATAAACCCATCACCAAGAAACCTGCCGAAGTACGTATGGGTAAAGGTAAAGGTTCTCCCGAAGGATTCGTAGCCCCCGTAACCCCGGGAAGAATCATTCTCGAAGTAGAAGGTGTACCTTACGAAATCGCCAAGGAAGCACTTCGCCTGGCCGCCCAAAAACTTCCCGTGACGACCAAATTTGTCGTGAGACACGACTATGATGCTAATCAAAATGCGTGATAAAGTATGAAAACTGCAGAAATAAAAGAACTGAGCACCAAAGAATTGCTCGAGAGAATCGAGGCCGAGTCTGTTGCTTTGAACCGCATGGAAATCAATCACAGCATTACTCCCTTGGATAATCCTGCGCAAATAAAAGCTCTTCGCAGGACAATCGCGCGTATGAAAGGCGAGGTGCGCCAAAGAGAACTCAATAACAAATAATCGAACTCGTGCTCATGGAAACAAAAAG
The DNA here is from genome assembly GCA_018715595.1 of Candidatus Caccoplasma merdavium. Classification (NCBI taxonomy): domain Bacteria; kingdom Pseudomonadati; phylum Bacteroidota; class Bacteroidia; order Bacteroidales; family Bacteroidaceae; genus Candidatus Caccoplasma; species Candidatus Caccoplasma merdavium. Next base: position 103,492 of record DVLI01000010.1, read on the forward strand.
CCTTAGAAAAGAAAGAATAGGTGTGGTTACCAGCAACAAGATGGACAAAACCATCACGGTGGCTGTGAAATGGAAAGAGAAACACCCTATCTATGGTAAATTCGTCAACAAGACGAAGAAGTACCATGCTCATGACGAAAAAAACGAGTGTAACATCGGCGATACCGTCCGCCTGAGAGAAACCCGTCCGCTGAGCAAACTGAAAAGATGGAGATTAGTAGAAATCATCGAAAGAGTAAAATAATATGATACAGCAAGAAACCCGACTTACAGTCGCAGACAATAGCGGTGCCAAGGAAGCCCTTTGTATCCGCGTATTAGGCGGTACCGGTCGTCGTTATGCGTCGGTAGGCGACATCATCGTAGTTGCCGTTAAAAGCGTCATTCCTTCGAGCGACCTGAAAAAAGGTGCCGTATCCAAAGCCGTTGTTGTGCGCACCACCAAAGAGATTCGTCGTGCCGACGGTTCCTATATCCGTTTCGACGACAACGCCTGTGTGTTGTTGAACGGTGCCGGTGAAATGAGAGGTAGCCGTATCTTCGGCCCGGTAGCCCGTGAATTGCGTGCCACCAACATGAAAATCGTTTCGTTGGCCCCCGAAGTACTTTAAAACAGTAAAAAAGAACATTAATGAGTAAGTTACACATTAAAAAGGGTGATACCGTATATGTAAATGCCGGTGAAGACAAAGGCAAAACCGGTCGCGTGCTGCGCGTTCTTGTCAAAGAGCAGCGTGCCGTGGTAGAAGGTATCAATATGGTGTCGAAGCATACCAAACCCAATGCCAAACATCCCCAGGGCGGTATCATCACGATGGAGGCCCCTGTACATGTTTCGAATCTGAACCTGCTCGATCCCAAGAGCAACCAGCCCACTCGCATCGGTCATCGTCTCAACGAAGCAGGAAAGAAAGTACGTTATTCTAAAAAATCAGGAGAGGAGATTAAGTAATGACAACTACCGCAACCCTTAAAAACGATTATAAAGAAAGAATCGTTCCTGCATTGATGAAAGAGTTCAATTACACGACCGTAATGCAGGTTCCTGTATTGAAAAAAATCGTCATCAACCAAGGACTCGGTCAGGCTGTCGCCGATAAGAAGATTATCGAGACCGCTATCAGTGAGCTTACCGCCATCACCGGCCAAAAAGCCATTGCCACCCTTTCCCGCAAAGATATTTCGAACTTCAAGCTGCGTAAGAAAATGCCCATCGGTGTGATGGTCACCCTGCGTCGTGAGAGAATGTATGAGTTCCTCGAACGTCTCATTCGTGTGGCTCTGCCCCGTATCCGCGACTTCAAAGGCATCGAAAGCAAGTTCGACGGAAGAGGTAATTATACCCTCGGTATTCAGGAACAAATCATTTTCCCCGAAATAAATATCGACACGATTACCAAACTTTTGGGAATGAATATTACCTTTGTGACCTCGGCCCAGACCGACGAAGAAGGATATGCCCTCCTCCGGGAATTTGGTCTTCCTTTCAAAAACGCAAAAAAGAACTAAGATATGGCAAAAGAATCGATGAAAGCCCGCGAAGTGAAACGCGCCAAGCTCGTAGCCAAATACGCCGCCAAACGCGCTCAGCTCAAAGCCGAAGGCAATTATGAGGCTTTGCAATCACTTCCCAAAAACGCTTCGCCCGTGCGCCTGCACAACCGTTGCAGCCTTACCGGTCGTCCCAAAGGATATATCCGTCAATTCGGCATTTCGCGTATCCAATTCCGTGAAATGGCATCGGCAGGACTTATCCCCGGCGTAAAAAAAGCCAGCTGGTAAACGAAGGAAAAATAACAGAGTGTTAAATATTGTCCGGAAGACCGGATCAATTTAAACAAAAAACAAAATGACAGATCCCATTGCAGATTATCTCACAAGATTGAGAAACGCCATCAAAGCTCAGCACAGAGTGGTAGAGGTGCCTGCCTCAAACTTGAAAAAAGAGATTACAAAAATCCTTTTTGACAAAGGCTACATCTTGAACTACAAGTTTGTAGAAGACGGTCCTCAGGGAACGATCAAAATCGCCTTGAAGTATGACCCCGTGAACAAAGTGAACGCTATTAAAAAGCTGATCAGAGTCTCCACCCCCGGTTTGCGCCAATATACCGGCTACAAAGACATGCCGCGTGTGCTGAACGGTCTGGGTATTGCGATCCTCTCCACCTCGAAAGGTGTGATGACCGACAAGGAAGCCCGCGAGCAAATGATTGGTGGCGAAGTAATATGTTATATCTACTAACCAAGGAGGAGGCTGTATTATGTCAAGAATAGGAAATTTGCACATTGATATACCCGCCGGAGTTTCCGTAACCGTTGCCGGAAACCAAGTAACGGTAAAAGGCCCGAAAGGAGAACTTTCGCAAGAAATCACCGGTGGCATCACCTTGGAACAAGCCGATGGAAAACTCACGGTAGTACGCCCCAGCGACGACAAGGAACATCGTTCGCTGCACGGTCTCTATCGCGCGTTGATTCACAATATGGTAGTAGGCGTATCTGCCGGTTACAGAAAAGAACTGGAACTGGTGGGCGTCGGTTATCGTGCCGAGAGCAACGGTCAGGTATTGAACCTTACGCTCGGCTATTCGCACGCAATCTACCTGCGTCTCCCCAAAGAGGTAAAAGTCGAGACCAAATCGGAGCGTAACAAAAACCCCTTGATTATTCTCGAATCGTGCGACAAACAACTTCTCGGCCAGATTTGCGCTAAAATCCGTACGTTCCGTAAACCCGAACCTTACAAAGGAAAAGGTATTCGCTTTGTGGGTGAAGTGGTACGTCGTAAGTCGGGTAAATCGGCCGGTGCTAAGTAAAACCGTTAAAACGCCAGTATCATGATAACGAAAATAGAAAGAAGACTTAAAATCAAAACCCGCATACGCGGTAAAATTTCGGGAACGGCACAATGCCCCCGTATGACCGTGTTCAGAAGCAACAAACAGATCTATGTGCAGTTGATCGACGACGCAGCCGGGAAAACCCTGGCAGCCGCCTCTTCGGCCGGTATGGAAAAAGCTCCCAAAAAGGAGATTGCCGCCAAGGTGGGACAACTCATCGCCCAAAAAGCACAAGAAGCTGGAATTTCAACTGTCGTATTCGACCGTAACGGATACCTCTACCATGGCCGTATCAAAGAACTTGCCGATGCTGCCCGTAACGGAGGTCTTAAATTTTAAACAACATGGCAAAAGATAATAGAGTAAAGTCGACAAACGACTTGGAATTGAAAGATCGCTTAGTAGCAATCAATCGTGTAACCAAAGTTACCAAAGGTGGACGCACGTTCAGCTTCTCGGCCATCGTCGTTGTAGGAAACGAAGACGGCATCGTAGGTTGGGGACTGGGCAAAGCCAGTGAGGTAACCGCCGCTATCTCCAAAGGTGTTGAGGCTGCCAAGAAAAACCTTATCAAGGTTCCCGTTCGCAAGGGTACGATTCCCCATGACCAGGTTGCCAAATTCGGCGGTGCCCAGGTTTATATCAAACCCGCATCTCACGGTACCGGTGTGAAAGCCGGTGGTGCTATGCGTGCCGTGCTCGAAAGTGTAGGTATCACCGACGTGCTGGCCAAATCGAAAGGCTCGTCGAACCCCCACAACCTGGTAAAAGCCACCATGGCTGCCCTGGGTGAATTGCGCGACGCTTATGCCGTAGCTCAAAACCGTGGCGTATCGCTCGAAAAAGTATTCAAAGGATAAAGAACGGAGGACAACGATATGGAAACCATCAAAATCAAACAGGTAAAAAGCAGAATCAAATGTCCCGCAGTTCAAAAAAGAACGCTCGATGCGCTGGGCTTGAAGAGAATCGGCCAAGTAGTAGAGCATCAAGCTACTCCTCAAATACTCGGGATGGTTGCCAAAGTAAGACACTTGGTGACGGTAGTAGAATAATTTCATAACGAATAAAAAGAACAACGATATGAACTTGAGTAATTTAAAACCCGCCGAAGGCTCGACCAAGACCAGAAAAAGAATCGGTCGTGGTCCCGGTTCGGGACTGGGTGGAACCTCTACCAGAGGTCATAAAGGTGCCAAATCGAGATCGGGTTACAAGAAAAAAATCGGTTTCGAAGGTGGTCAGATGCCTTTGCAACGTCGCTTGCCTAAATTCGGATTCAAAAATATCAATCGCGTAGAGTACAAAGCCATCAATCTCGATACGATTCAGGCTTTGGCCGAGAGCAAGAAACTCGAAAAGGTCGGTATCGAAGCTTTGATCGAAGCCGGATTCATCTCCAACAAGCAACTCGTAAAAATTCTGGGAAAAGGAACCCTTACGGCAAAACTCGAAGTGGAAGCCCACGCTTTCTCGAAGAGCGCCGAAGCCGCCATCACGGCTCTCGGTGGTACCGTAGTAAAACTCTAACATAGCCTATGAGAGCAATAGAAACGATAAAAAACATCTGGAAGATCGAGGATCTGAGAAAGCGTATCCTTACGACGATTCTGCTGGTCTTGGTTTACCGTGCAGGTACCTATGTGGTATTGCCCGGCATTGATCCTCAGTTCCTTACCCAACTGCGTGCCCAGACCAGTGGCGGTCTGATGCAGTTGCTCGATATGTTCTCGGGAGGTGCCTTCTCCAATGCCTCTATTTTCGCGTTGGGTATCATGCCTTATATTACGGCCTCTATCGTAATCCAGTTGCTCGGTATGGCTTTGCCTTATTTCCAGAAACTGCAACGCGAAGGCGAAAGCGGAAGACGCAAACTCAACCAGTACACTCGTTATCTGACGGTGGCTATCCTCCTCATTCAAGGCCCGACCTACTTGGTCAACCTCAGTGTGCAGATGGGTGGCGCTTTCCCGACCGACTTTATGTTTACGATTACCTCGACGATAATCCTCACCGCAGGCAGTATGTTTATCATGTGGCTCGGTGAGCGTATCACCGACAGAGGTATCGGCAACGGTATATCGTTCATCATCTTGGTCGGTATCATCGCCCGTCTGCCGCAGGCGCTCGTTCAGGAGTTCGTCATGCGTACGGCAACAACGTCGGGCGGACTGGTTATGTTCCTCGCTGAAATCGTCTTCCTGCTCCTCGTGATAGCAGCTTCGATACTTTTGGTACAAGGAACCCGTAAAATCCCCGTGCAATATGCCAAACGTGTCGTTGGCAACAAGCAATATGGAGGTGCCCGCCAGTATATTCCCTTGAAGGTGAATACTGCCGGTGTGATGCCTATCATCTTTGCCCAGGCCATCATGTTTATTCCTATTGCATTGGTTGGATTCTCGGCCGACAATGCCAACAGCCGTTTCATGCAATCGTTTATGAACAACACCGGATTCTGGTATAACTTCGTATTCGCCATATTGATAATCCTCTTTACCTACTTCTATACGGCGGTAACGGTGCAACCCAACCAGATGGCCGAGGACATGAAGCGCAACAACGGCTTCATTCCCGGTGTGAAACCCGGTAAGAAAACGGCTGCGTACATCGACTCCATTATGTCGCGTATCACCTTGCCTGGTTCGATATTCCTCGCCATTGTGGCCATCATGCCCGCTTTTGCACAGATAGCCGGTATCAGTGCCGAGTTCTCGCAGTTCTTTGGCGGAACCTCCCTGCTCATTTTGGTAGGTGTTGTGCTCGATACCCTACAACAGATCGAAAGCCACTTGTTGATGCGCCACTACGATGGCCTGTTGAAGTCGGGTCGCATCAAGGGACGTTCCGGTTCGATTGCCGCATACTAAGGTAAAACATAGCGATGATTTATCTTAAAACCGACGAAGAAATTGAATTATTGCGCGAGAGTAATCTCCTGGTAGGCCAAACACTTGGCGAACTGGCCAAGTGGGTGGCACCGGGAGTTACCACGCTTCAACTCGACAGAATTGCCGAAGAGTTTATCCGCGACCACCAAGCCCTTCCCGGCTTTCTCGGTTATGCCGGATACCCCAATACCCTCTGTGTCTCGGTCAACGAACAGATCGTGCACGGCATTCCCTCGGACTATGTGTTGAAAGAGGGCGACATCGTATCGATAGATTGCGGTGTCGTGAAGAACGGGTTCAACGGCGATTCGGCCTATACGTTTGAAGTGGGAGAGGTGCCTTACGAAGTAAAGCGCTTGCTCAAAACCACCAAAGAGTCGCTCTATATTGGTATAGAACAAGCTGTCGAGGGAAAACGTGTCGGCGACATAAGCAATGCGATACAGACCTACTGCGAGCATCGCGGATATTCGGTCGTGCGAGAGCTTTGCGGACATGGCGTCGGCAAAAAGCTCCACGAAGAGCCCGAGGTGCCCAACTATGGTCGCCGGGGCTGTGGCCCGCTGCTCAAAAACGGCATGGTCATCGCCATAGAGCCGATGATCAACTTGGGGTCGCGCAATATCGTTGTCGAGAAAGATCGGTGGACGACACGGACCAAAGATCGCAAACCTTCGGCTCACTTTGAGCACACGATAGCAATCCGCGAGAACGGTGCCGATGTGTTGTCGACGTTCCGCTATGTCGAAAAAGTATTGGGAATACCCACAACAAAGTAACCTTATATATGGCAAAACAGGCTGCAATAGAGCAAGACGGAGTTATCGTAGAAGCATTGTCGAATGCAATGTTTCGCGTCGAGTTGGAAAATGGACACGAAATCACGGCCCATATTTCCGGAAAAATGAGAATGCATTACATCAAAATCCTGCCCGGCGATAAAGTCAAGGTCGAAATGTCGCCTTATGACTTGACCAAAGGACGAATCTCATTCAGATATAAATAAAAAATACCGCGATATGAAAGTAAAAGCATCATTGAAGAAGCGTACGCCCGACTGCAAAATCGTAAGAAGAAAGGGCCGCTTGTATGTTATTAACAAGAAAAATCCCAAGTATAAACAACGTCAAGGATAATTTTATTATTTTTGCACACTAATTCTACGATTATATGGCAATAAGAATAGTAGGTGTTGACCTGCCCCAGAACAAACGCGGCGAAATCGCCTTGACCTATATCTTCGGTATAGGTCGCAGTGCGGCTAATACCATTTTGGCCAAAGCCGGCATTGACAAAGACATCAAAGTAAAAGACTGGAATGATGAGCAAGCCGCCAAAGTGCGTGAAATCATCGGCGCAGAATACAAAGTAGAGGGTGACCTTCGTTCCGAAGTTCAACTCAATATCAAACGCCTTATGGACATCGGTTGTTACCGTGGCGTGCGCCATCGTAACGGCCTTCCCGTGCGTGGACAAAGCACCAAGAATAACGCCCGTACGCGCAAAGGCAAGAAGAAAACCGTTGCTAACAAGAAAAAAGCTACTAAATAATAATTAAGTATGGCAAAAAAGACAGTCGCAGCAAAGAAGAGAAACGTCAAGGTTGAAGCCATGGGCCAACTCCACGTACACTCTTCGTTCAACAACATCATTGTAGCCCTTGCCAATGCCGAAGGACAAATCATTTCGTGGTCGTCGGCCGGAAAGATGGGCTTCAGAGGATCGAAGAAAAACACTCCCTATGCCGCCCAGATGGCCGCTCAGGATTGTGCAAAAGTTGCCTTTGACCTTGGCTTGAGAAAAGTAAAGGCTTATGTAAAAGGCCCCGGAAACGGTCGTGAATCGGCAATCCGCACTGTGCACGGTGCCGGTATCGAGGTAACCGAGATTATCGACGTTACGCCGCTGCCTCATAACGGATGTCGTCCTCCTAAAAGACGTAGAGTATAATTCACTCTTAACCCTTGTCGAGTCACAGGCGGTGAATAAGATTGCAATCAAATCCTCTCTGCAATCGCGGCTGCACCTATTGCGATTCACAACAATATAAAATTTAAAAATCTACTAAAATGGCAAGATATACCGGACCTAAAACAAAGATTGCCCGTAAATTTGGTGAGCCTATTTTCGGACCCGATAAAGTACTTTCCAAGAAGAACTATCCCCCGGGACAGCATGGCGTAAACAAAAGAAGAAAAACCTCGGAGTACGGTATCCAACTTCGTGAGAAACAAAAAGCCAAATACACTTACGGCGTACTCGAAAGACAATTCCGTATCCTCTTCGAGAAAGCATCGCGCACCAAAGGTATCACCGGTGTGGTACTGTTGCAACTTCTCGAAGCCCGTCTCGACAACGTTGTGTATCGCATGGGCATAGCTCCTACGCGTGCAGCTGCTCGTCAGATGGTTTCGCACCGTCACATCACGGTCGACGGCAAAGTGGTAAACATTCCTTCTTACTCGGTTCGCCCCGGCCAAATCGTAGCCGTTCGCGAAAAATCGAAATCGTTGGAAGTCATCGGCGATACCCTTTCGGGATTCAACCACAGCAAATATCCCTGGATAGAGTGGGACGAGAACCTCAAAGGCGGCAAGTTCCTGCATATGCCCGAACGTGCCGATATTCCCGAGAATATCAAAGAGCAGTTGATCGTTGAGTTGTACTCTAAATAATAATTAGTCCATGTCGATATTAGCATTTCAGAAACCCGATAAAGTCCTCATGCTCGAGGCCGACGCGTTTTTCGGCAAGTTCGAATTCCGTCCCTTGGAGCCCGGCTATGCCGTTACCATCGGTAACGCCCTGCGCCGTATCCTCCTCAACTCCCTTGAAGGCTTTGCCATTACATCGATTCGCATCAGCGGCGTAGAGCACGAGTTTTCTACCATACCCGGTGTTATCGAGGATGTAACCAACATTATTCTCAACCTCAAAAAGGTGAGATTCAAACAAATCGTGGAAGAAATCGAGACCGAGAAAGTGTCGATTTCGGTATCGGGAACCGATGTGTTCAAAGCCGGAGATATAGGTAAACACCTTACCGGATTTGAAGTGCTGAATCCCGACTTGGTGATTTGTAACATGGACGAGAGCGCAAACTTCCAAATCGAGCTCAACATCAACAAGGGTCGCGGTTATGTTCCCGCCGACGAGAACCGCAACCCCGGCGACCCTGTCGATGTGATTGCCATCGATTCGATTTTTACGCCTATCCGCAATGTGAAATACATTCAGGACAACTTCCGTGTAGAGCAGAAAACCGACTACGAAAAACTGATTCTCGAAATTACCACCGACGGATCGATCCACCCGAAAGATGCTTTGAAAGAAGCAGCCAAAATCTTGATTCACCACTTCATGTTGTTCTCCGACGAGAAAATCACGCTCGAAACAACCGATGTCGACGGGAATGAAGAATTTGACGAAGAGGTATTGCACATGCGTCAATTGCTCAAAACCAAACTCGTCGATATGGACCTTTCGGTTCGCGCATTGAACTGCCTCAAATCGGCCGATGTAGAAACCCTCGGAGAACTGGTTGTATTCAACAAAACCGACTTGCTCAAATTCCGCAACTTCGGTCGCAAATCGCTCACCGAGCTCGACGAATTGCTGGCAAGCCTCAACCTTTCTTTCGGAATGGATATCTCGAAGTATAAATTAGATAAAGAGTAATAACGATGAGACACAATAAAAAAATCAACCACTTAGGACGCACCAAATCTCACAGAGATGCTATGCTCTCCAATATGGCGACTTCGCTGATTCTCCACAAAAGAATCTTCACCACTTTGGCCAAAGCCAAAGCGTTGAGAGTGTATGTTGAGCCTCTGATCAACCGTTCTAAAGAAGACACCACCGCTTCGCGCCGTGTCGTATTTAGCTACCTCCAAAGCAAAGAAGCCGTTACGGAGCTTTTCAAAAACATCGCCGAGAAGGTGGCTGACCGTCCCGGAGGTTATACCCGTATCCTCAAAACCGGAAACCGCTTGGGCGATAATGCCAAGACCTGCTTTATCGAGCTTGTCGACTATAACGAAAATATGTTGAAAGAAAAGGCTGCCAAGAAAAGCCGTACCCGCCGTTCGAAGAAGGGTGCTGCCGCTCCTGCTGCCGAGGCTGCTCCCGCTGTCGAAGCACCCGCCGTTGAGGCTCCTGCTGCCGAAGCACCTGCTGCTGAGGCTCCCGCCGAGAAGTAAATATATTTTGCAATTCAATAGGAAAACGAGTATCGGGATTTCCCGATACTCGTTTTTTTATGCTGTCTGCTCCCGGGAGCACCACCTGTGTAGAAGCCGTTTCGTGGCCGTGAGAGGCATTGTCCGTGAGTATCCTGGCTGCTCCCCGGTGAGTTATTGCCCTGCGGGGAGAGGCGTGTCGCCGGGCTGCTCTTGGGGGGGACGAAAAATTTTGTTGCTGTTATTGTCGGGTGAGAATCCACGTCTTGGCTCTTTCGATGATGGTGTCGATGCCTTTCTCGGTGTCTTCGGCTGTCAGTTGTGCGTGAATGTCGGGTTCGATGCCGAACTCGGTGTGCTCCTTTTGGGTGTTGTAGATGGGCGAGGCCGAGAACCGGACGACCCAGCCGTTGGGCAACTCCGATGAGAAGGGCAGGCCGCTGCCTCCTCCCGTGCGGTCGCCAATGATGCACACTTGCGGCAGGTTGCCCATGACCGACACAAAATCGTTGGTGGCACTGTAACACTTGCGGTTGGTCAAGATGGCAACCGGCTTGGCGAAGTGCATGCGGGTGGCATCGGCACTCTCCTGGGTGATGGGGTAGAGGCCCGAAAAATCATTGTGCCCGGGGCCGGTCTTGTGTTGTATGTAACCGCTTGTAAAGTCGCTTGTGGTGAATCGGGCGGCCAATTTCTGCACGGTCGATAATTGCCCCCCTCCATTGTCCCGCACGTCGATGATAAGGCCGTCGCACGACGAGAAGGCGAGCAATACTTCGTCGAGGTTGCCGTCGCCTATGGGGTCGGAGAAACTCTCGTAGTAGATATATCCTATGTTGCAGCCGTCGAGCATGCGGTAATAGAGGCTCGATGCAATCTGGTAGTCGGGCTGGTGCAGGTAGTTCTCCATGACGAGGTCCCGGTCGAAGTTTGACGGGTAGTTCTCAAACCAGTCCCAATAACGAGCCACGTCAAAGGCGGAGGAGAGGTTGACATGCCCGTCTTGCAGTTCGTCGAGCATCTCCGCCAGAACGCCGAAGAGTTCTTTGTCGCTCATCTTGTCGTCGAGGCGGGCGCGGTAGGTGGTGTATATCTCGTCCCAATCGATGTTCTTATAGGCGAAGAAGCAGTAACGCTCGTCGAGAATGGACCAAAGCGCGTCGAAGTTGCCGTATGGCGTCTGGCTGAACTCTTCCTTTGGTGAGCAGGCCGTGAGGCTTGTGAAGGCGAGCCCTATTGCCAGCACGATTTTGTTCCATGTGTCAAGTCTCTTTTTCATCGTCTCAGTAGTATGCTTGTATTGTGGAACGTCCCGATGTCGAAGGCGTGCGGTTGATGGGAGTGGCTACGCCGATGACAAACGCGTTGGAATAGTGGAAATAGTCGAGATGGTTGGCCCGGCTGGTGCGTATGCGGTTGTCGTAGCCGATGCGCAGGGCTGCACGGCCTATGGGGATTTCGATGGTAAGGAGGTTGTTCATGTCGAACCGGTTATGCCAGGCTCCGAATTTCACGATGCCCGAATGATTCCCCAGGTAAAAAATCTCGTAATAGCTTTCGCCAAAGCCCGGGGAGAAAAACAGGCTCATGACCGGGAGGGAGAGTTGGTACCGCAGGGTGACGGGTATGCGGCCGAGGTGCAACGTGTAGGTGAGCATCTCGGCCAAGCCCAGCGAAAGATTGACTTTGGCTGCGGCGGGATTGTTCGAATTTTGCGGGTTGTAGAGGGCTCCGCCCGACAATTCGATTTCGCCGCCAGTGCGCCAAGTCAGGCCGCAGTCGAAGCGCCGGGTATAGAGTTGCCCGTAACTGTAATCGAGCATGGCCGAGATGAGATGTCCGCTCTGTGAGGGGCTGTATGCGTTGGCGGCGGAGGCGTCGATGCGATGCCGCATGACCCACTTGCCGTTACCGAACGGGAGCGCGCGCAGCCGTTCGTGCATAAGCCCCAGTTCGTAACCGCTGTAATTGTTGATGGAGAGGTAGCTGTCGTGAAGGTGTGCCCGCCCCACGAGCAGAGCCGTCGATGCAAAAGCGGGACGATGGCTTGCCGCCGGTGTTGCCGTGAGATCTTCCTGGGCGCATAAGCGGGAGGCTCCTGCATTCAGTAACAGGAGCAGCACAAGGAGCATTTTCCTTGGGAACGAGCGTTGCGACAACCGTGTCATGGGTGCTGGGCTTGTGGGGGTTAGAACAGGGAACTTTGTCCGTTCTCGTTCGGCTCGGTCGAGTGGGGCGGCATCTCTTCCTGCGGCTGTTCCTCTGCGGGTTCTTCGTGGCGCAGGGGTTCGAGCTCGGCGATGCTTTCGACGGTGTAGGTCGTTATGCGTTTGCCTTTGGCTCTGAAACTTTTCACGCCGATGAAGTCGGCCGCCTCGATGACGAGCGGTTCGCGGAAGGCATCGCCTTCACCGAATTTCACCTCGATGCGGGCAAAGGGTTCCGGAGAGAGAACAAGAAGACGGGATTCGGGGTTCTCGCCCAGGAAACTTTGTTTCTTGGGCGAACTCTCAAACTGGAAGCGTTTGAGGTAGGGGTATCCCTGCTCGGCATCGAAGAGCGCTACCGTCCAGGTGCGTTGCGGCATGAATTTCTCGATGCGCAAGATGTCGGGGTCGTAGTGGTTCCCGGCATCGAATGAGGTGGTGTAGAAGTTTCCGTTTTTGAGAATGACGAGTACTTGGTCGCCATTGTGGAACTCGCCGAGGTATTCGCCACGGCCGTCGTAGTTGAGGCGCAGCACGTCGTGGTCGAACCATACCTGCCGCCCGCCGAGGGTCGAGCCGCCGCGCTCTTTCAGCGAGATGCGGTGTATCTCGTTGTGGGTGACGATGTTGCCCATCGATTGGCGCCCCTTGATGGCGATGCTGCTGAAATCTTTTTCGATATAGGGGGTCTTCAAGCGGGGCTTTGGCTTGAAGACGATTTTCAATATCTCGGCCTCACCGTTGGGGTTGGCGCTGAACCATACCACTTTCGACCCCGGTGTGCCTTGGGTGAGGTCGTATTCCTTGTCGCGGGTGATACCGGTCACGGCAAACCGTTTCATGAAGTGGAGCCCGTCTTTGCCGTTCCGGTAGATGACGTTGTAGATGGTGCGGTTGTCGTTGCGTTTGAACACGTTGAGGTAGAGAATGTTTTTGCCGACGAACATCTTCTCGCTGACTTTTACGACCTTGTATTTGCCGTCCTTGTAGAAGATGATGATGTCGTCGATGTCGGAGCAGTTGCAGACAAACTCGTCGCGCTTCAACCCGGTGCCGATGAACCCCTCGTCGCGGTTGATGTAGAGTTTCTCGTTGGCCTCGACGACCTTGGCTGCTTCGATGGCGTCGAAACTGCGTATTGTCGTGCGGCGGGGGTAGGCGGCTCCGTATTTCTCTTTCAGGTGGCGGAACCAGCGTATCGTGAAGTCGGTCATGTGGGCGAGGTTGTTGTCTATCTCTTCGATGTCGGCCTTGATGGCGGCAATCTGCCGGTCGGTTTTGTCGGCGTTGAATTTCAAGATGCGGGCCATCTTTATCTCCATGAGGCGGAGTATGTCGTCACGGGTGATTTCGCGCAGGAAATCTTTTTTGAACGGGTCGAGCCGTCGGTCGATGTAGGCTATGGCATCGTCCATGGTGGCGCTCTCCTCGAAGGCTTTGTCTTTGTAGATGCGCTCTTCGATGAAGATTTTTTCGAGCGAGAGGAAGTGCAGCGACTCGCACAGCTCGTCGCGCTGTATGCGCAGCTCGGCTTGCAGCAGGTCTTTGGTGCGGTCGGTGTTGCGGCGCAACACTTCGCTCACCGAGAGGAAGAGCGGCTTGTTGTCGCATATTACGCAGCAGTTGGGCGAGATGCTTACCTCGCAGTCGGTGAAGGCGTAGAGGGCATCGATGGCTTTGTCCGATGAGGTGCCTGCTTGCAGGTGCACGAGTATCTCGGCCTGGGCGGCGGTGATGTCGTCGATTTTCCGTATTTTTATTTTGCCCTTGTCGTTGGCTTTCAGTATCGAGTCGATGATGACGGGTGTCGTTTTTCCGTAGGGTATTTCGGTGATGGCCAGTGTGCGCTGGTCGCGTTTCTCGATTTTGGCCCGTACCTTTACCGTGCCGCCCCGTTCGCCGTCGTTGTAGCGGGAGACGTCGATGAATCCGCCGGTCTGGAAGTCGGGATAGAGCGAGAACGGCTCCCCTTGCAGGTAGGCGATGGAGGCGTCGAGCAGCTCGTTGAAGTTGTGCGGCAGGATTTTGACCGACAGTCCCACGGCGATGCCTTCCACGCCCTGAGCCAGCAGGAGCGGGAATTTGGTGGGCAGCGTGATGGGTTCTTTGTTGCGGCCGTCATAAGAGGGACGCCATTCGGTGATTTTGGGGCTGTATAGCGTTTCGAGGGCAAACTTGGTGAGGCGTGCCTCGATGTATCGGCCGGCGGCGGCACCCGCTCCGGTGAGTATGTTGCCCCAGTTTCCCTGGCAGTCGATGAGCAGTTCCTTCTGTCCCAGCTTCACGAGGGTCTCATAGATGGAGGCGTCGCCGTGCGGGTGGAATTTCATGGTCTCTCCCACGATGCTGGCCACTTTGTTGTTGCGTCCGTCTTCCATGCGCTTCATGACATGCAGTATGCGGCGCTGCACGGGTTTCAATCCGTCTTCGATGTGGGGAACGGCACGTTGCAGAATGACGTAGGAGGCATAGTCGAGAAACCAGTCTTGATACATGCCCGAGAGTTGAAACTTGATGTCGGCCTTGTTGCCGTCGGGCAATTTATAGGAAGAATGGCTCTCGGTATTGCCGGATTCTTGCTCCGGGCCGTTGTCAAAACGGGTCTCTTTTTCTTCGTCGCTCATGGGGCAGTGCAATAGGATAGGTCGGTAAATTCTTGAAATGAGGCTCTTGCTTTAAAGATTTTTATAGGCTGAAAGTAAGAACCTCCTGCAAAAATACAAATTAAATCGGAAAAAATCATTTACTTTGCACATTATTAGTGGGGCGAGAAGCCCTGATTCGATTCAAAATACAAAAAGAATTATGGCACAACAAGAAGATGTTTTTAAAAAACTGATTTCGCATTGTAAAGAATATGGATTTGTTTTCCCGTCGAGCGAAATATATGACGGCCTGAGTGCCGTGTATGATTACGGACAGATGGGCGTGGAGCTGAAAAATAATATCAAGAAATATTGGTGGGACAGCATGGTGCTGTTGCACGAAAACATCGTGGGCATCGACTCGGCTATTTTCATGCACCCGACCATCTGGAAGGCTTCGGGACACGTCGATGCCTTCAACGACCCCTTGATCGACAACAAGGACTCCAAGAAACGCTATCGTGCCGATGTGCTTATCGAGGACTTGATCGCCAAGATGGACGAGAAAATAGAGAAAGAGGTGGAGAAAGCCGCCAAACGTTTCGGCGACAGCTTCGATGAAGCCCTCTTCCGTCAAACCAACCCCCGCGTGCAGGAGCACATCGCCAAACGCGAGGAGTTGCACGCCCGCTATGCCAAGGCCATGAACGACAACGACCTGAACGAGTTGCGGCAAATCATTCTCGATTATGAAATCGTGTGCCCGCTGAGCGGTACCCGCAACTGGACCGACGTGCGCCAGTTCAACCTCATGTTCTCGACAGAGATGGGCTCCACGGCCGACGGTACGATGAAAATCTACCTCCGTCCCGAGACGGCACAGGGCATCTTTGTCAACTACCTCAACGTGCAGAAGACCGGACGCATGCGCATACCTTTCGGTATCGCCCAGATAGGAAAAGCCTTCCGCAACGAAATCGTGGCACGCCAGTTCATCTTCCGCATGCGTGAGTTTGAACAGATGGAGATGCAGTTCTTCGTGCGTCCCGGTGAAGAACTCAAATGGTTTGCCAAGTGGAAAGAGACCCGTCTCAAATGGCACAAGGCCCTCGGTCTCGGTGATGAGAAATACCGCTACCACGACCACGATAAATTGGCTCACTACGCCAATGCCGCTACCGACATCGAGTTTGAGATGCCGTTCGGATTCAAGGAGGTGGAAGGCATTCACTCGCGTACCAACTTCGACTTGTCGAACCACGAAAAATACTCCGGCAAGAAATTGCAATATTTCGACCCCGAACTCAACGAGTCGTATGTCCCTTATGTCATCGAGACCTCTATCGGCGTCGACCGCATGTTCCTGAGCGTGATGGCCGGCTCGTATTGCGAAGAGCAGCTGCCCGACGGCGAGACCCGCGTGGTATTGCGTCTGCCGGCAGCCTTGGCTCCTGTCAAACTGGCCATCTTGCCGCTGGTGAAGAAAGACGGTCTGCCCGAGAAAGCCCGCGAGATTATGGATATGTTGCGTTTCGACTTCAAATGCCAGTACGACGAGAAAGACTCCATCGGCAAACGCTACCGCCGTCAGGACGCCATCGGAACGCCTTTCTGCGTAACGGTCGACCACGACACGCTCACCGACAACTGCGTGACGATACGTTTCCGCGACACCATGGAGCAGAAGCGCGTGCCCATCAGTGAGTTGGCACAGATCATCGGCGACCAGGTGTCGATGAAGTCCCTGTTGCGTAAAATTGTAAACGATTGATTTTAAAAGAAAAACGTATGAAAAAAGGATATATCGTGGCAGGCGTTATCCTGCTCATTGTGATTATCGTTGTTGTCATGGGTGTCGGCACCTACAACAGCATGGTGGCCGGAGAAGAGACCATCAGTGGCGAGTGGGCCAAGGTCGAAGCCCAGTATCAAAGACGCAGTGACCTGATTCCCAACCTGGTGTCGACGGTGAAAGGCTACGCCGCCCATGAGCAGTCGACACTCGATGCTGTGGTGTCGGCCCGTGCCAAAGCCACGCAAGTGACCCTCTCGGCCGATAATCTCACGCCCGAAAACCTTGAAGCATTCCAGGCTGCCCAAGGCGAACTGTCGAGTGCATTGTCGCGCTTGCTGGCTGTCGCCGAGAATTATCCCGACTTGAAAGCCAACCAAAACTTCCTTGAATTGCAGGCTCAGCTCGAAGGCACCGAAAACCGCATTGCCGTGGCCCGCACCCGCTACACCGAGGCGGTGAAGAGCTACAACGTGATGATACGCCGTTTCCCGGCCTCGATTATCGCGTCGATGTTCGGCTTTGAGAAGAAAGCCCAGTTTGAGGCCGCCCAAGGCGCCGAAGTTGCCCCTGTCGTTAATTTTTAAAGAACTCTACGGTATTCACTCATGGAAAAGACAAGAACCCTTTTTCTCTCTCTGCTCTCGTGTTGCCTCTTGACCTTGATTTCCTGCAAAGACG
This sequence comes from Candidatus Caccoplasma merdavium, assembly GCA_018715595.1. Classification (NCBI taxonomy): domain Bacteria; kingdom Pseudomonadati; phylum Bacteroidota; class Bacteroidia; order Bacteroidales; family Bacteroidaceae; genus Candidatus Caccoplasma; species Candidatus Caccoplasma merdavium. The sequence goes on from DVLI01000010.1 coordinate 120,672, forward strand.
ATGTCGAAGACACGGTCACCCAGTATCTCGAATGGAACAACGAAAATGTGGCCTATTTCGAGGCGGCCAAGCTCGAAACCGACGAGGAGGGGAACCGGGTGTATCAAGTCATAGCGCCCAACTGGGATCCGTCGAGTTGTGTCCTGATGCACTACTACAAGCGGGGCACGGGAACCGTTTCGCCCTATTCCACGAGTTTTGTCAAGGTATGCTACAAGGGGTGGCTCATCGATGGTACCGTGTTTGATGAGTCGCATGTGAGCCCCGATGACCCCATGACCGCCAAAATATCTTCGTTGATTCCCGGTTGGACCGTCGTCATGGAGCATATGCATGAAGGCGATTCCTGCCGTGTCGTGATACCCCAGAACCTCGGATACGGGGCAAAGTCGCAAGGCTCCATAAAACCTTATTCGACATTGATTTTCGACATCAAGCTGATGGAGATTGTCCGTCAGTAAAAAAGTCCCGGGCCTATGGAATGGAATACCCCGGTGGCGATACTCCCTCAACCAGGAGCCGTGACGCATCATCATCGCATGATGTTGTTCGGCTCCTGTTTTGCCGAATATATGGGCGAGCGACTGCATGAGTATCATTTCCCGGTCGATGTCAATCCTTTCGGCATACAGTACAATCCATTCTCCATCGCTTCGTCGATAGAACGCCTTATCGGGGGCAAGCCCTATGGCGCCGACGAACTTTTTCGCGAAGGTAACCTGTGGCACAGCTTTGCCCACCATTCGGTATTCTCGCACACCGATAGGGACCTTTGCCTGCAACAGATCAATCGCCGTTTTCTCCCCGCAGCCGACCTTCTCCGGACGGCCGACCGCCTCATATTCACCTGGGGCACCTCCTGGGTCTATACCCTGGCGGGAACCGATGCCGTGGTGGCCAACTGCCATAAACTGCCGGCCTCCCGTTTTGAACGCCGGCAACTGGGGGTCGGCGAGATGTGCGACCGTTGGTTTCCCTTGCTCGAAACGCTTTTTGCCCTTAATCCCCGTGTCGAGATATTGTGCACCGTGAGTCCCGTGCGTCACTTCAAGGACGGCGCCCACGGGAACCAGTTGAGCAAGGCCGCCCTTATGCTTTTTACCGACGAACTTTGCCGGAAATTTCCTTCGCGTTGCACCTATTTCCCCGCCTACGAAATCGTGCTCGACGAGTTACGCGATTACCGTTTTTACGATACCGATATGGTGCACCCGTCGGCACAAGCCATTGATTATGTGTGGGAAAGGTTTTCCGATGCCTATTTCGACGAATCAACGCGCACCCTCAATCGGGAATGGGCTCGCTTGTTGGCCGCATTGCGGCATCGGCCGTTGACTCCCGATAGGGAAACCTATCGGCAATTTGTCGTGCAAAATATTCTTAAACTCGAAAATTTCCGCGAAAAATATGCTTTCTTTGAAGTCTCCGAAGAGCTGTCTGCCGCGCGGCAACTGCTCGCAACATTAGAGACCGATGAAATATGATATAACCGAAATCGCTAAAATCGTTCGAGCCGATTTTACCCTTCGAAAAGCCTGCACCGTTTCGGCGCTGCTCACCGACAGCCGCTCGCTCACTTTCCCCGAAGAGACCCTCTTCTTTGCCTTGGTTACCGACCGCAACGACGGTCATCGTTACATTGGCGACCTTTACCGCAAGGGCGTCAGGAATTTTGTCATCAGCCATCGTCCCGACGACGAAGAGTCGATGCCCGAGGCCAACTTCCTGCTCGTCTCCGATACGTTGCAAGCCTTGCAGACCTTGGCTGCCGCCCATCGGCGGCGTTTCAGGATTCCTGTCATAGGCATTGCAGGCAGTAACGGCAAGACGGTGGTGAAAGAGTGGCTCTACCAGCTGCTGTGCGACGACTATGCCATGGTGCGTTCGCCACGGAGCTACAACTCGCAGATAGGAGTGCCGCTCTCGGTGTGGGAAATCAACGAGCAGGCCCAACTGGCTATCATCGAGGTGGGTATCTCGAAGTGCGGCGAGATGGAAAAGCTCGAACCCATCGTGCAGCCTACGGTGGGGATTCTCACCAACGTGGGAGAAGCGCATCAGGAAGGGTTCTCTTCGTTGCAGGAAAAATGCGAGGAGAAACTGTCGCTCTTTCGCCGTGCCGAAGCCATCATCTACGATGGCGACAATCCCGTGGTGACGGAGTCGTTCAACAAGATGTGCCTCGGCACGCGTGAAATTGCCTGGTCTCATGTCGACATCGACTCCCCGCTTTATATCTCCAAAATCGAGAAAAAGGAACTCTCCACGCGCATCGAGTATATTTACCTGAGAGCCAAGAGCGACTTCACCATACCTTTTGTCGAAGATGGTGCCATACAAGATGCCGTACACTGCCTGGCGGTCATGCTCTATCTCGGTACCGACCCCGAGGTGATTGCCCGTCGCATGAGCCGTCTCGAACCCATAGCCATGCGCATGGAGGTGAAAGAGGGCATCAACAACTGCCTGCTCATCAACGACAGCTACAACTCCGACATCAATTCGTTGGGCATCGCTCTCGACTTCCAATCGCGTCGTTCGGCGGCACAGTCGATGCGGCGCACCCTCATACTCTCTGACATTCTGCAATCGGGCGTTCCGTCCGATGAGCTTTACGGCCGGGTCGCTTCGCTGCTCCGCCACAAGGGCGTGCAACGCCTTGTGGGCATTGGATACGAAATCATGGCACATGCCGCGCTCTTCGATGTCGAGAAAGAGTTTTATGCCACGACCGACGAGTTTTTGCAGTCGGGACGTGCCGACCGTTTCTCCCGCGAGTTGATATTGATAAAGGGCGCCCGGCAGTTCCATTTCGAGTCGATATGCGAAGCTCTTGAATTGAAGCAGCACGAGACCATACTCGAAGTCAACCTCGATGCGATTGTCCACAATTATAACTTCTATAAGGAAAAACTCCGACCTTCGACCCGCATGATTTGCATGGTGAAGGCGTTCGGTTACGGCGCCGGCTCGTATGAACTGGCCAAGACCTTGCAGGACCAGGGGTGCGACTACCTGGCCGTGGCCGTGGCCGATGAGGGTGCCGAGTTGCGCAAGCAGGGCATCACGATGCCCATTATGGTGATGAATCCCGAAATGTCGAGTTTCCACACCCTGTTCCGCTATGACCTCGAACCCGAAGTGTATAGTTTCAAGCTCTTCGATGCCCTGCTCATCGAGGCGCGCCGTCAGGGAATCCTGCATTACCCGGTGCACATCAAAATCGACTCGGGCATGCACCGTCTCGGCTTCGAGGAGAAAGACCTGCCGGCATTGGCCGGGCGGCTCCGTTCGCAGGACAACCTGCTGGCCCGGTCGGTGTTCTCCCATTTCGCCGGGAGCGATGAGGCTTGTTTCGATGATTACACCCGCCACCAAATCGAGCTCTTCACCCGTTGTGCCGATGCCGTGCAGGCTGCCTCGACGCACAAGGTGATGCGCCATATCCTCAACACGGCGGGTATCACGCGGTTTACCGATTTCCAGTTCGACGCCGTTCGTCTCGGCATCGGTCTTTATGGCGTTTCGCCCTATGGCGACAATCGGGGATTGAAGACGGTGAGCACCCTGAAAACGACCATCTTGCAGATTCGCGATTTGGCCGCGGGCGAGACCGTCGGATACAGCCGGCGTGGCGTGCTTGCCCGTCCCTCCCGCATCGCGGCCATTCCCATCGGTTATGCCGACGGTTTCGACCGCCATCTCGGCAACGGGCACGGGTGTGTCGTCGTCAACGGGAAGCGGGCGCCTATCGTGGGCAATATCTGCATGGACGTGACACTGATAGATGTCACCGATGTTGCCTGCAAGGAGGGTGACCGTGTCGAAATCTTCGGCGAACAACTTCCGGTGGAGGAGTTGGCCGGCTGGCTGGGTACAATTCCCTATGAGATACTTACTTCGGTCTCTTCGCGGGTGAAACGGGTCTACTTCCGCGAGTAAGGCGCATGATGCCTGCCTTCCAACGAATTTTCGGCTTTTTATTGCCTATTTCATAAACTTCGCGTACCTTTGTGAAGTCTGTTCCTGCGGATGTGGTGTAATTGGTAGCCACGCCAGACTTAGGATCTGGTGACGAAAGTCGTGTAGGTTCGAGTCCTATCATCCGCACACAAAGCGAAGCCGCCGCAAATTTTTTGCGGCGGCTTCGCTTTTTTGTGCTCCTTTGCGGGCGGTGTTTCGGCCGCCCGCAAAGGGGAAACGGGGTTATTTTATGAATTTTACGACCGTGGTGTCATCGCCCCATGAGATGCGGGCAATGTAGAATCCGTCGGGATAACCGTCGAGCGCAAGATGTCCCGATGCCGCATCGAGAGCCGTGTGGCGCCCGTCGACACCGACAAGGATTACACGGCTGCCGGCCGGTACGACAAGACATTTGCCTTGCGGGTCATAATAGGCTTTGGCTTCGGTCACCGTCTCGCGCAGTGCACTGCTGCCCACGGTGACGGCCTCAGAGAGGGACGTTTCGCCGTAGACCGTAGAGGCCGATACCTGGTAACGGTTTTCCCCCGCAGGGGCTTCGGTGTCGGTATAAGAGCATTCGGTGACGGTGGCTATTTTCTCGCCGTTGCGATAGATGTTATAGCCCGTGATGGTTGACGATTGGGCCGATGGATATACCGTTATGCCGTCGACAATCCACCAATAGGAAAGCCCTTGGTCGTTGTCGTCGTAACCGCGGAAGGCGATGCGCATCGCGTCGGAGAGGTAGGGCGTGAGGTCGAGCGAGATTTCTTCGTAGACGTTTATGGCCGTACTTTGCGTTTTCAGGTCATAGAGAATCTCCCACGATTCCCCATTGTCGGAACTTACCAGCACATGGTAGAAGTTGTGGGCGTTGTTCTTTTGCGGGGCTATCGACTTGGAGTGGAAGGTGAGCCGTGCTCCTTGGGCGAAAGTGGGCGAGATGAGCCACTCGTCCTGGTGCATGTAGTCCCAGTCCGATTCGAGTTTCATGGCATACGAGCCGTCGGCGACTTCGGTGTTTTTGTCGGCTGTGGCATGTATCCATTGTTTGGGATTCTGTGAGTCGTGGCGTATCGTCCAGTTGGCCACCGAAGCGGCATTTTCAAAGTCTTCGCTCAGAACGGTCTCGCCCGATACCGGAGCCGACCATGCGAGCGTGACGTTCCCGCCGGTCATTGTCGCGGTCAGTCCCGAAGGAGCCAGTATCTCTCCCGAAGCCTGTGCTACGGTGAGTGTGGCCGAGACGCCGGCTTCGTCGATGGCGTTCAGCGTGATGTCGGCATAACGGGCGGCTGTCGTTTCGTTTTTCGACCGGGTGGTGATGACCAGCGTGGTCTTGCCCGTATGGCCTTGCAGCGGCGATATGTCGAGCCAGTCGGGTAGCGTGGCGATTTGCCATGAGGTATCGGCCTCTACGGTGATGGCGGTGCTGCTGCCGCTGTTCCCGGCCACGACGACGGTGTCGCTGGGCAGGTAGATGCGTGAGGCGACGGGCAGCAGGTCGAACGAGAGGGTCTCGCCGCAGGTCGATACGTTGCCGATGGCAAAACGGGCCGTTTCGCCGTTGGTGTAGAAGGGCTTCTCCTCGGCATCGCCGCCGAACGCCGTGCGGCCGCTCTCGGCGCTGAACGCGGCTTTGTCGATGTTGCCGTCGCTGGTCGTCGTGCCGCCGGGACGGAAGAGGTAGAGCTCGTCATATTTGGAGCTGCCGTCGTAGGCGTTGTTGCCCGTGTAGCGGGGGTCAACGCGGTAGACGAGCAATCCCGACTCGGGCAGTCCGGCGTCGAAGCCCTCTTTCTTGCGGTATTCCACGACGAAGTACTGGTCCGACCCCGTGGGGCATATCTTGTAGGCGATGTTTTCGCGGCTGGCCGTGTTGAGCGGGTTCAGCGTGTAGGTGCCGGGTTGCGATATTTCAGGTATCTCATCGAGCCATTTGCAGTATTTATATTTGGTATAGGCACTCATGTTTTGCGGTACGGAGAGGTTGTCCGACATGAGGTCCCACACCCCGATGGGGTTGAGGTCGGTGCGTGCGCTGCCGTGGTAGAGGTCATAGGTGCCGAGCGTGTGCGACATCTCGTGGCACAGCACTCCGGTGTTGATTTCGAGCGGAGTTACCATCGAGCCGTAACCGTTGGCTTCGTCGAAGAGCATGATATACTCGCTCACCTTCTTTCCCTGTATCGAGCCTTCCTGGGTGTAGAGCTGCGACCGGTGTGGCCACAGCAGGTGGCTGCTGCCGATGGCCGAGCGGTCGCTCACGATGATGCAGAGGTTGTCGACCACGCCGTTGCCGTCGGCATCGATAAGGGCGTCGGCGGGAATGATGGTGTCGAGGTAGTCGGAGAGTTCCTTGACGAGTTTCTGCTCTCTCAGTAATTTGTTGGCCCCGAGTGCGTCGTCGACATATCCGTCGGGGTTGATGCTCGACTGTTTCTCATAGTAGCCGCGGGAATTCTGTGCCTGGTAGGAGACGATGTGCCCCTCGGCATCGGCTGCCGGGTAGAAGAGGCTGCGCCAGTAGAGCTGGTTGTAGGAGGCCTCCTTGAAGTAGTTGTAGACCGAGTTGGCTCCTGCTGTCGAGTCGTTGAAGAGGGCTTCGTAGTGCGAGAGCGGTTTCTCGAAGAGGGTGTCGCCTTCGTTGGCGAAACGCAGGAACACGACCAGGTTGCTCAGGTCGCCTTTATTTTTCTCTGCGGCCTGTATGACGGGTGCCAGCGCGAGAAGGGTAAGGGTGAGAAGAATCCATCTTTTCATAGTAGTCAGTGTTTGAATGTCTTGCAAATATATAAAAACTAAATGTCGCAGCAAGAGGTGCTGCCGAAGTTTTCATGGTTGTGTGAGGGGATTTTTTCTCTCGGAGTGGCGGCGGTTGCCGATTGGCGCCACAGCCTCCTGTGGAGAACGTCAGGTGCAGAGAAGGCTGTGAGCGGAGACCCGCTCACAGCCTTCCTGTTCTTGTCATGAGTATGCGAATCGGTTAGGGAATCAGCACTTTCTGAGTTGCTACGGCTTGGGCGTCGCGGGCCTGAACGATGTAGAGCCCGGTACCCAGCGCACCGAGGTCGAGTGCTTCGGCACGGGTCGAGAGCACCACCTTACCGGCGGCATTGTAGACATTTACATCGGCCTCACGCGAGAGGGAGATGAAACGGCCTGTCTGGGCGATGTTGATACCTTCGGCATCGCTGGCCGTGCCGCTAATGCCGGCACCTTCGCCGTAAACCTGCACTTTTATGCCATGCACATACATTTCGGCTTTGCTCTGGTTTCCGTTGAGGATTTGTGCGGTTACAGGCTGTTGCTGGTTGAGTTTGAATCCGCTGCCATTTTCAATGTCCTGTACTTCCCAGGTACATTTTCCGGCCCCGTGATATGGGAGGAAAATGAATGATTTTATATTGGCGCAGTCGATGGTTCCCAACTCTCCAAAACCACCCTTCAAGGCCGGACGGATAGACGTTTCGGCCGAGAGAAATACTTCGAGGTGATAGCACGAGGGCAGGTGGAGGAGAATGCTTCCGCCGTTGAACGAGGTGTAGGGTGATGCCGGAGCCAGTACGATGGCGCCTTGTTTGGCATCGGCTCCTAATGTAGCCCCGGTGGAGTCAACTCCCGGCAGATAACCGTCAGTGCCGGCTCCGTAAACGGTGGGTGAGGCGGTGCTGTTGACCGGCTCGAAAATATCGGGCTCTACTTCAACGGCAGCGCCTGGTATCATTTTGATGAGCTTGTCGCTGTTGGCCTCGCCCACATATTTGTCGATTTTGGCCTGGGTGTCGAACCACAACCAGCCGTTGGCATCGCAGTCGGCCGGGGTGAAGAGGTTGCCTTGTGCGTAGGCGGATGAGGTGAGTCCGCCTGCAAAAAGCAGTGCAAGTGTAACGATTTTTTTCATAGACAATCTTTTTTTATAGGGTTAATAATCAATTCTTTTACATTTCGAGCCATTGCGGATTTTGCGGAATGCCGTGGCGGCGTATCTCGTCCCAGGGTATGGGCCAGTAGTACTGCATTTCGCGGAAGTAGCGCACCGTGTTGTCGGTGCCGTTGACCGTTTTCTCGCGGTAGACCGTGGGGCTGCCGTCCTGGTATTTGTATATGTTCACGCCGCGGAGGGGGTTGGTGCTTCCGCTCATCTTCTCCTCGGCGATGCCCCAGCGCAGGAGGTCCCAATAGGTCGACTTCTCGAAGGCCAGTTCCACGCGGCGCTCGTTTACGATGTCGTCCCAGGTTATCGAGGTATATTCGGGCATGTGCACGCGGCGGCGTATCTCGTTGAGCTTGTCCATGGCATCGCCGACACGTCCCTGTTTGAAGTCAATCTCGGCATAGTCGAGCAACACCTCGGCATAACGCCAGATGATGCAGTTCTGGCTGCTGGCGTAGGTGTCGTCGTTGTCGATTTGTTGGGATTCGCGCACGAACTTTTTCATGTAATAGCCCGTGCGGGTGTAGGTGGCCTGCTCCGACGAGCCGTAGGCCGTGAGGTCGGCACCGCGGGTATAGCTGCCTCCGGGGCGGTCGTAGACGTAATGTATTTCGAGCGTCTTCCCCTTGAACGAGCAGCCGTCGTAGAGTACGTTGGCGTAGAAACGGTAGTCGCGGTTGAGGTAAGGGTTGTTCTCGTCGTAGTCGGTAGCCGTCTCGATGGGCTGTCCGCTCACGGTGCGGTATTCATCGACGTGGTTCTGGGTGGGTACATAGGCTGCAAATGTGCCGTAGCACGAGGGGGGAGCGGTCTCGCGGTCGAGCTTGTGGCCAAACTCGGTATCGAAGTTTCCGTCGTCGCTGTGTTGTACCTCCCATATCGACTCCCGGCTGTTCTTGGTCAGGAATATGTTGTGATAGGCTTCGGCGATACCCTCCTGTGTGGTCTCGGCAATTTGTATCAGCTCATACTGGTTGAGAGCCATGAGTGAGTCGTAGGCATTGGCCGCCAGGGTGTACATGCGGTCGGTGCGGTCGTCGGGGAAGCCGAGATACGACTCGGTGCGGTTCTGGAACTTCACGCCGGCAGCCCAGAAGTAGGTCTTGGCTTTGAGCATGAATGCGGCTCCTTTGGAAGCACGCCCTGCTTCGATCTCCGGTATGTAGGCATCAAGCAGCGCTGCTGCCTTGTCGGCTTCGGAGGCAATGAAATTGACCGTCTCTTCATAGGTGGCACGGGTGAGTTGCCGGGTATCGGTGAGCGGGTCGTAGGGCTCGGTGAGGATAATGGGCGCTCCGTACATGCGCAGCAGCAGGTAATAGTAGTAGGCCCTGAAAAAGTGAGCCTCACCCAGTACCCGTTGTTTGTGGTCGCCATCCGGAATCTGGTCGGCGTTCTGAAACAGTACGTTGATAGACCGTAATTGGGTATAATAGGAACTCCACTTGGTGCGGCCACGGGTGGTAAGCTCCTGTTGGCTGCTGCGAAGAATGTCGCCGTAGTCGGCGTTGTACCATTCCGAGCGGCTTACGGTCAGCTGGTCGCCATACCAAGGTTCGTATTCCCGTCCGATGCCTTTCATGATGGTAGTAACATAGGTGGAGAAGCCGTCGTCCATGTTGCGGTACCAGGGTAAGACATATTCGTCGAGAAGAAGTTCATCACCCCAGATGGCGTTTTCCGACAGTTTGTCGTAGGGTACCTCTTCGAACAGGTCGTTGCAACTTGTCGATACATTCAACAAGAGTAGCGAAAAGAAAGTTATATATAATAATTTTTTCATTGTCTTGAAGCTAAGAATTAGAAGCCGAAATTAAGGGTGATACCGTAGGAACGCTGTATGGGATACCCGCGGAGAGATTCGGGGTCGATACCGTCTTCGAGCGAAGAGATGGTGAAGAGGTTACTTCCTTGCAGGGCAATGCTTACCGAGTTGATTTTCTTCTTTTGGAGCAGCTTGGCCGGCAGGGCATAACCGATGGTGAGCGAACGCAGACGTATGTAGTTGCAGTTGCGAATCCAGAAGTCCGACTCTTTGCGGTTGTTATCGTTTTTCGAGGCGAACTTGATGCGCGGATAGGTGGCATCGGGGTTGTCTTCGGTCCAGGTATCGGTGAGGTGGTAGCGCTGGAATCGTTGCAAGCTGCTGCTTTCGAGCGTATAAAGTTCGGTTATCTGCTGCTGGTAACCGGCAACTCCCTGTAACATGGCATTCATGAAGAAACCTTTGTAGCTGCATCCGAGGCTCAGACTCATCGAGAAGTCGGGGTAGGCCGAGCTCTTGACATATACCCGGTCGTTGGCGGTGATGACATTGTCGCCGTCGACATCTTTATATTTGATATCGCCGGGGGCCAGCGTGGTGTTGCCCATGCCGTCCTGGTCGACAGGGTAGTTGGCTATCTCTTCCCAGGACTGGAACAGCCCGTCCGACTGGTAGAGCAGCCACAACTGGCTGCTGCGCCCTTTGCGGCGCTGGTGTTCGACAACCGACGATTCGTCGCCGTAGTCGAGTACCACGTCGAAAGTCTTCGATACCGTGACACCGACGTCGTACTTGAATTGCCCGATACTGTTTTTGTGCGTGAGGGTGAGATCCCAGCCCCAGGCCTTCACCTTGCCGAAGTTGATGTAGGGCACGTTGCCCCCCGTCCCGGCCGATGGCGGATAGAGGTAGGTGGGCGCGTAGGTGAGCATGTCGGTCTTGAATCGCCAGTAGTATTCATACGTCAAGGCGAAGCGGTTTTTCCAGAATCCGGCATCGACGGCGATGTTGTAGTCTTGGCTCTTTTCCCATTTCAGGTCGGGATTGGGGAAACTGTTGGGGTCGGTGATGATACCCGGTTTGAAGTTCCCGCCGATTTGGTAACCCGAATTGGTGGTGTAGACGTAGTTCATCAGGTAGCCGAAGTCGGTGAGTACGGCATCACGACCCAAAAGACCGGTCGAGGCGCGGAATTTGAGGTTGGAGATGACCGGCTGGTCCCACGAACGGAAGAATGACTCGTTGGAGAGGATCCATGCTCCCGACACTGTAGGGAAGAATCCCCAGCGGTTCTCGGGGGGCAGCTTGGTCGAACCGTCGACGCGGAAACTGGTCTCGATGAAATAGCGGTTGTCGAATCCGTAGGTGAAGCGTCCGATGAGCGAGGCACGTTGGTAGAAATACTCGTTGCCGACCAGTTTGCTGTCGGTGGCCGTGCCGATGACTTCGGGATATTTCCCGGCCATGTCGTTGTTGGTTCCCGTCATGTAGCGGTTGCGGTAATCCTGGTAGTTGGCGACGAGCATGGCGCTGAAATCGTGGCGCTCGCGGAAAGTATTGGTGTAGTTGATGCCGCCTTCGAAGAGCTTGTTGTCGACAAACTGGTCACGCTGCGAGAGGCTTATCTTGGCCGTGGGGTAGGTCGTGAGCGGGTCTTCCGATATTTCGCCTGTTTCACTGTCGTAGAGGTAGAGTGTCTCGGGGCTGCTGAATGTCGTGTTTATCGAGTTGTTGTTGTCGACCGTCGCTTTGAGGTAGAGCGACAATCCCTTCACGGCCTGGAATTCGTAGTTGAGGGTGGCCGAGAGGGTATTGAAGTTGGTCTTGTTGCGGATATATCCGCCCAGCCCGTCGACGGCCAGCAACGGGTTGCTGCCGCTGATGCTGGCCAGTTCGCCCGAGGTGTAGCGCAATACCTGCAAGGGGGAGTAGCCGTATGCGGCGTCGATGGTCGTGTAGCTGGTGTTTTTGTTGTTGGAGCGATTCCCGGTGATGTCGAGCGAGAGGGTGAGCCCCTTGACGATGTAGGCGTCGAGCTTGGCCGAGTAGTTGAAACGGTCGCGCCCCACACCCGAGTAGAGACCTTTGATATTGGTGTACCCGCCCGAGATGTAATATCTCACAAACTTGTTTCCGCCCGATACCGAGAGGCTGTGCAAGGTCGAGTATCCAAACTTGTCGAGGTAGTCGAGCAGGTTTTCGTCGCCATATAGGTTGGGGTTGCTTTTGATGGCTTCGAGGTCGTATTTCTCATACACGTCGTCGCCGCGGGCGTCGACGGCGCGGTTATAGAGGGTGGCAAACTCTTCGGCATTGAGGAAATCGGGCAGGCAGGTGGCTTGTTGCAGGTTGAACTGTCCCCGATAGTTGACTCTTACTTTCTGGCTGTCTTCGCCTCGCTTGGTCTTGACGAGAATGACGCCGTTGGCGGCACGGGCTCCGTAGACGGCTGCCGCGGCGGCGTCTTTCAGCATGGAGATGCTTTCGATGTCGTCGGGGTTGAGGTCGGAGAGGCGCATCTCTCCGTCGGAGGTGTTTTCACCGAAACGGGGTACTCCGTCGATGACCAGCAGGGGGGTGCCGTTGATGCCGCGAATGCGAATGTCCGATTCTTTTCCCGAGCTGGGGTCACCGGTCGAGTTCTGCACCGAGACGCCGGCCACGAGACCCACCAGGGCTTCGTTGACGTTCATCACGGGCATGCGTTTTAGGTCTTCGCCTCTGACGACCTCGACCGAGCTGGTGAGTGACGATTTCTTCTGTGTACCGTATCCGATGACTACCACGTCGTCGAGTTGCTGGGCATCTTCTTCGAGGGCGATTTTGAGGGTCGTGGTCGTCGGAGAGACCGTGGTCTCGTAGTTACGGTACCCGAGAAAAGAGGCGATGAGGGTCGCTTCGGTCGCGGGGGTTGTCAGCGAGAACTGTCCGTTGCCGTCGCTGATGGTGGCCGTTGTCGAGTCTTTGATTTTTACGGTGGCTCCGGCAATGGGGTTCCCCGATGAGTCGACAATATATCCGGTTATTTTTTGCGTCCCGTTCTCTTGCCCCATGAGTGCCGTCGTGGAGAAGAGAGCGAGAAGAAGCAACAAAGCAATATGTTTCATCATAGTATGTGGAATAATCAGTTGAACAACTCTTTGATTTTCAGAATCTGATAGTCATAGAAGTCGCGCGTTGTCGTGTCGCTGGTGCGGTTGCGCTGCTGCTGATAGAGCGCTTCGATTTTTTTGAGGTACGCGGTCATGATGGGAGCGATGCGCGTGTCGGGTATGCCGGGCTGTCCCATGTTGATGCGGAGGAACGAAATTTCTTCGTCCCGGTTGGCCGGGCAGGCTGCGTGGCTGCACGGGACGTCGGGACTACACCCCAAGGCCATGACGTCGAGATAGTCGGCGAAGGCTCGGGCCGAGGCCGATTTTTGGGCCGACTTGGGTGTGAGCCCGCTGTATTTAGTGATGACGGCCAAGGCCGATGATTGTATGGCACGCTCGGTGCCATCGAGTTTCTTGCCTTGGTATGAAGCCTTGAACAATTCGGCAATGGCGTCGTTGAGATAGGTTTCGAGCGTGTAATTTTTCTTGGCGTTTACGAGACCGCCTTCTTCGATGCGATAGAGGGCGGTGCTGTTGAGCAGGCAACCCACGATGCTGCTGCGCAGTTTTTCGTTGCAGTTGAGGTTGCGGTCGAGTTTCATCATCAGCGAGGTGGGGGTGAGCCAGTCGTTATAGGTGCGGGCCTGGCGCATGAGCCATTGCATGGCTTTTTTCTGGGTGGCGCGGTCGAGGTGGGTGCGGGCGGCATTCCCGTTGCCTTGACGGGCGTCTTTGAATTCCACGCCTCCGATGTAGGTCATCACATGGCCTATGTGGCGGGTATATTGTTTTACCAGCTGGTCGTAGGTCTCATCGAGGTCGTTGTAGGGTTCGCCCGGTTCGGCGGCCCATTTTTCGAGATTGGCCATGATGATTTTCAGGTTGGCGATGGCGTAGTCACCGGCGCGCAGATGGTCGTTGCTCAGGTCTTCGGTTTGGTCGGTCGGGTCGATGATGGCCATGAACTGTTGAGCACCGAATTCATACATGGGGTTGCCCGCTTTCTCTTCGATCCAGCGGTTGAGGGTCGCTTTTTCGTCGTCAGGGGTGGTGGCGCCCGGAATGAGGCGGTATCCCCAGGCGATGGCGTGTATGTCATAGACCCCCAGAATGGGAGGCGTCAGTCTCACGCCCCGGTCGTAGTCGCCCGGTTGGGCGATGTAGTTGTTGCGGGCATAGTCCATGATGCTGGGCGTCGTGCCGTATTTTTGGGTGAAGGAGGGGCTTCGCAGCGAATCGACGGGGTAGGCATAGCTGGCACCCATGTTGTGCATCAGTCCCAGGGTGTGGCCTATCTCGTGAGAGGCGACATAGCGCATCGATTCGCGCATCACTTCGTCGTCGAAGACCGGTTTGCGCACCCGGGGGTCGGTGGCGGCAGTCTGGCAGAATCGCCAGTTGTGCAGCAGCGACACGATGTTGTGGTACCAAATGACGTCGGCCGTGAGAATCTCGCCGCTACGCGGGTCGACGAAACTCGGCCCCATGGCGTTGGCGATGGTCGTGGCGGCATATTTCACGCAACTGTAACGCATGTCGTCGGGGTCGAAATCGGGATCGTCCTTGGGATAGTCTCGGGCTTGTATGGCGTTTTTGAAGCCGGCGGCTTCAAATGCGGTGTTCCAGTCTTCGATGCCTTGTTTCACGATATCTCTCCACTTGTCGGGGAAAGCGCTGTCGACATAGAAGATGATGGGCTTTTGCGGCTCGACGAGTTCGCCGGCGAAGTAGCGTTCACGGTCTTCGGGTTTCGGTTCGAGGCGCCAGCGGTGAATGAAGGTATATTCGTCGACCTTGTCTTTCTCTGTCGTATAATGCGAACGGTCGCTGTAAAAGTACCCTACGCGGTTGTCTTGCAGGCGCATGGGCATGGGCTCATCGGGCAGGACGATGAACGAACGGTGCACCTGCACGGTGTAGGGCTCGTCCATCGGGGAGGTGTTGAAGGTGAGCGAGCTTTTTATCTCGATGTTCCGGGGGAAGGTTTTCACTTCCGAAATCGATGAGGCATTCGAGACGAAAGAGCCTTTCAGGGCATTGCCGCCGCCCATCAGTTTTTCGAGGGGGTTGGTGGGTTTCAGCGGTGAGATGCACTTCTCGTTCCCGCCGAAGAACGAGGTGACGTCGATGACGACATTCTCCTTGTTGCGGGCCTCGATTTTGAAGGCTTTCAGCACGGGGTTCAGGAAGTTCTTGTCAAAAGCCGCCGCGATCGATTCGTTTTCATCGACGCTGTTTTGTGTCTGCACCTTGTGCAGATATACGTTGATGCTGTCGCAACTGAGTTGCAGCAAGATGGGCTGGGTGGCCATTTGCCCGGCCACGAAATCTTGCGTGTTGCTGGTGGCGGCAATACGGTTCGACAACATATAGGTATGAGAGAATGCCGAGTCGGGAATCTCCCAATAGAGTTTTTTCCCGGGGGTGAAATGGGTAGTCAGCAGTCCTTCTTTGGTGACAGCCCCCTTTATGAGTTTGTGATATTCGACACTGTCCTTGTTTTCCTTGGGTTTGGGAATGACTAAGGTCGTATCGTTCTTCTTTTTCAGAAGTTTTTTCCGTTTGGCCGACGCATCGGTCGATATTCCCGACAGTAAGCCAATAATAAGTACAAAACAGACAAGGTTTACGTTAAAGAATTTCATACCTGCTGGGGATAAAAGTGTTAATGTAATGTTTCTCGTATAAAAAAATGAAGAAATTTTTTTTGCAGAAACAATTTTATATCTTTGCAAATATATGCAATAATACAAAAAAACTCTATTGCTATGAGAAAAATTACCTTTTTTTTAATGTTTGTATTGTTTGCTTCCGTTTTGAAAGCAAATGATGAAGTGATGCTGACGATGACGGCAGAGCCGGGCAAGACGCTCGACTTCTCGATTTATTTTGCCGAACCGTCGCAGACGTTGAATGTGGACTGGGGCGACGGCCAGTTGAAGCCGTATGAGAATATCGCCTC
>DVLI01000011.1 GCA_018715595.1 Candidatus Caccoplasma merdavium
TGCCATAGCTCAGTTGGTAGAGCAAAGTACTGAAAATCCTTGTGTCCCCGGTTCGATTCCTGGTGGCACCACTTTGAAGAAAAGCAAAAGACAGTAAAATCCTGATTTCCAAGCGAAATCGGGATTTTTTGTTTTCCCCAAGCACGCAAAAAACGGCAAAATATTACCGTTCGAGGTGGAGCAAAAGGTGGAGATAAAAGGTGGAGCAAAAATCTCCACCGAATTAGAGCCTTTCTCACTGATTTGCAATGTTTTGCGTATCAAGAAAACGTGGTCGGTTTCCTACTTTTGTCCAAACTAAAAACTGTAGGAAAATGAAAAGAAGTTCATTTAATGTGCTTTTCTTCTTGAAGAAGACCAAGCTGCTGAAAAACGGAGAAGCATCCGTTTGTATGCGTATCACTGTAGATGGTACGCGAGTTGAAAACAACATCCGCAAGAGCATTGACCCATCCCTTTGGAGTCAGGCAAAGGAATCTGCCAGAGGCAAAAGTCGCAAATCATGCGATCTGAATGCCTATATCGAAAATGCGAGAATCAAATTACATCAGATTTTTTGTGAGCTGGAAGAACAGAACCAGCCGATAACGGCACGTCTGTTACAGGAAATATTTTTCGGACAGGACAAAGAACCGGAAGCGGTACGCACCCTCATCGGTACCATGCAGGAGCACAATGACCAATGCCGTGCCCTGGTCGGTAAAGACTATGCCCTGATTACCGTTCGCCGTTATGAAAGCTGCAAGCGCTATCTTGCCGAACTTATCAGACAGAAATACGGAAAGGATGATCTGCCGCTGGCGGAAGTCAACGGTGAACTGGTACGTGCCTTCGAATTTTATCTGAAGACGGAAAAGGAATGTCAGCAGAATACCGTCATCCGTTATATGAAGTGTCTGAAGAAGATTACCAATCTGGCACTGGCCAATGAATGGATAGCCAAGGATCCGTTTATCGGTATCAAGTTCCACGAAAAAGAAGTAATCCGTGAATTTCTTACCACGGACGAACTGCTGACCATCTACCACAAGGAGTTTCCTCTGGAGCGAATCACCGTAGTCCGTGATGTTTTTATTTTCGCCGCCTTTACCGGTCTGGCTTTCATCGACGTGCAACAGCTTTCCCCTGAGCATATCGTAAAAGACAACAACGGAAACCTGTGGATCAGGAAGCCGCGTCAGAAAACAAAGAACATGTGCAATATTCCGCTGCTGGATATTCCTTTGGAAATCCTGAGAAAATATGCAGATTATCCTGCCTGCAAAAAGAAAGGAGTATTGCTGCCTGTCCCCTGCAATCAGAAGATGAACAGCTACCTGAAAGAGATTGCCGACCTATGCCTGATAAAGAAGAACCTGACTACACACACTGCCCGCCACTCGTACGCCACATCTGTCTGTTTGGCCAATGGGGTAAGCATTGAGAATGTAGCCAAAATGCTCGGTCACTCCAATATCAAGATGACGCAGCACTATGCGAGGGTACTCGACAGTTCCATTCTGAAAGATATGAATAATGTAAGGGATGTACTTTCAGGCAATCTTTCTCGTTAACAGCAACCCATTCAAACAATTTAGAAATTATGTTGAATTATTCTATCATACGGATAATAAGCCGCAAATTCTGCGGTTAATTATCCGCATGATTCTTTTAGATAAGCTTTATATTAGCTTTATCGAGACAAATCCTTATCTTTGAAAATAAATATTAAAGAAAAGATATGATTGAGCCGTTCAGAGATTATGGAGATTTTGTACCTCAGAAAGATGAGCGAATTATCTGTTTCAATGTAAGCAAAACATATTTGGGTTGTGAACGTCCGAATTTATATGAATGTACCCGCAAATATTGGAGATTAAATGGTCAACGAGCCAATAATGCAGATTTAGTTTTTGCAATTTGTAGAGGTTATATTATTGGGGTCTTCAAGCCGCATCGCTGGTTTACGACTCAATGTGAGAGATACAAAGGAAGATGGGAATTTGAAGGAGAACAAATATTCGATTCTCCTTATCTGAATCAAGATATATCAAAAATTGTGCATAATCGACAAAATCCTATAATGTATATAAACATGTAGCTATATGACAGCTAATTCTGATTTAATAATATACCAAGAAAACGGACTTTATGGTCTAAAAGATTATAATGGTAATGTCATTATTTCACCCCAGTATAAGGAGATGTTTCCATTCAGTTGCGGCTTAGCTCTTGTTAGAAACAATAAGTTCCAATACGGTTATATAAATAAAGATAATAAACTCATAGTGCCATTCGATTTATATTCTTGGTGTGACCCACAATTCGTTTGTGGATATGCGCGGGTTGTACGCTATAATACAATAAGCCGGAAAGACAAATGGGGAATTATAGATACAAATGGTAATGTCATTGTACCTATAAAATATGATAAGATATGGTCTCTTAATGAAAGTTATCTACATTCGATTAAAGCTTTCATTAATAATAAAGAGATTTTAATAAATCTTTATGCCATTCCTAAATATGTTATTTTTGATGATCTCAAATATATAGCAACATATCCGATAGAAGATTTCAAAGCTATTTTTAATTGTACACGTATAGATGTTAAGGTAAATCCAAAGACAGAAGAGCTATTTTTCTCTTACGGGTGCCACACTGGATATGTTGCATTAAAATGTAAACCAACTTCGCCAGTTATATCAGTAGTTACCAATAGTGCCGGTTCTCTCTTTTTGCTTCTACATGAAAAAGAAGATACGGGAAAAACAAACTTTGAAAAAAGTATTTATAAAAGACATAGGGAAAAATCATCTAAACAACTTTCTAATACAACTTTTTGGGAATATGAAGAAGAAAATACAATAGATTCAGACAGTTGGAGTGACCCATATGGAGACGAACGGGCATATTATGATGGTTGGTCTAGAGAAGATGTCGAGTCTGGATTAGCTGATACATACGAATAATTCATTTCTGAAAAAATAAATCAAAAGAAACTTTAATCTATAAATTATTTAAGGTTTACAAAGTAAAATCACAAGAGTTAGTCAAGCATATCTAAAATGCTGATAAATATTGATTTCACTATTTCATGCGGATAATAAGCCGCAAAATTTGCGGTTAATTATCCGCAAAACCGTATATTTGCAGAAAACAGTGATACCTATGTATATACATGAACATAAAGAATGGCCTTATTTTTCGTGGAACAAGGAACTTGTCGGTGAGAAGCTGAACAAGGTAAACAAAGCTGTCGGTTATCTGATTGGACGCCTTAGTGTAATCGGTTTTAACGACAAGATGTCTGCCGTAGTTGAATCCATCTCTCATGACATCATTGCATCATCAGAAATTGAAGGAGTGGAATTGAACAATGAGCAGGTACGTTCATCTGTAGCCCGCAAACTTGGAGTACAACTACCGAATCCGACCGAATCCTCACGATATATAGACGGAGTAGTGGAAATGGCACTTGATGCAACTGTCAATTTCAACAGTCCGCTTACCCATGAAAGACTCTTTGGCTGGCACAACTGCTTGTTTCCTACCGGATGGAGCGGTCCAACGAAAATAGATGTAGCCCGATACCGCAGTGGAGAGATGAAAGTTATTTCTGGAATGTTCGGTCGGGAAAAGGTACATTATGTAGCGCCTGCTCCTGAAAGAATAGACGAAGAAATGAATCGATTTCTGGACTGGTTCAATTCAGATGTACATAACGGCTATGTCAAATCGGCGATAGCCCATTTGTGGTTTGTCTGTATCCATCCTTTCGATGACGGAAACGGACGAATCGGACGAGCCATTGCTGATATGGCACTTTCACAGGCTGAAGACTCAAAGATGCGTTTCTTCAGTATCTCCCATCAGATAAATAAGGATAAAAAACAGTATTACGACATATTGGAGAAAACGCAGAAGGGAGATTGTGAAATTACTGAATGGATTATCTGGTATCTTGACTGCCTGCTCCGTTCCGTCGAGCAATCCGACGAAACATTGTCGAAGGTTCTTAACAAGGCCATATTCTGGCAAACCCATGCCGAAACAGCCCTGTCCGAACGACAACGTGAAGTTTTGAATTTATATTTGGACGGTTATCCCGGCAAACTGACGGCTAAAAACTGGGCAAAACGTGTAAAGGTATCACCAGATACAGCAGCACGCGATATAAAAGATTTGGTGGAAAAAGGTGTGCTGGTTCCTCAGCAGGGGCGGGTTCGTGACGTATTCTACGGAATCCGGTGCAGTGACTCTATCCTTGTCATCCCCATGCCTGAAGATGTATAATTGTTCATCATACAAGCATAAAGGCTGTGTGACATCGGTTCATCCAGACCGGCACACAGCCTTTATGCCTATCTTTTATTTACCACTCATATATGCTTCCCGATAATTCTCCTGAAGCATTTTCTCAATATCACTCTCCCGGTAAAGGATTTTACCTCCCAACTGGTGATAGGATATTCTTCCTTCATTACGATAATCCTGAAGCGTACGTCTGCTCAGTTTTAATTGTGCCGACACTTCCTTATCAGTCAGATAGCGTTCGCCACCCAGTACGGGACGGTTTCCGACCGCCAGATTCTCAATCCCGACCAGCATACGGTCAAGACTTCCCATGATACGGTGTACCCATTCTCTGCTGTCTGTTCTCAGTTCACTCATGTTATTATGGATTTAGTGGTTATTGTTTAACTGTTATATGTTACGTCCTCTGTAAATAGCCTCTTTTTTTCTGTCCTCAACTTTCTTGACGATACCCTGTACATCCTCCGGCTTATAGAATATCTTGTGATTGATTTGAGAAAAAGGCAGTGTGCCGTTATCACGGAGTGTCTGCAAGGTGCGGGGCGAAATGTTCAGATACCGGCATACGTCCTGATTGTCCATCCACTTGTGCAGCGTCCTGTCGTTCTCCCGGTTGCAAATTTCCATGACCCGATGCTCAAAGTATTCAAACTTACGCACCAATTCCTCAAACAGTTGCTTTTCTATTCCTACAAATTCCATATCGTTTCCTTTTTTGTTGATTGATGTTTATTCTTTTTCGTTGTTTGCGACAAAGAAAAGCCATATATTCTGAAAGGCAATGGTTTCCGCTTAACTGGCAGCATGTGGCGCTGATTATCCTAGTTATGAGGTCACATTCATATCATTTTTCTGCAAATATTCCTACATTCAGGGACTCCATCCAATAATGAATTACAGAATAAAAGATCTATGAACCTGATTCAATAAAGGTCCATAGCAATGGATAAGGAATGGTTTATTTCCATGTAACCTTACTTCATCACTTTTCCAAGCCATTGATTAGATAAGGAAGCAAAGAAGTGTTCCTTCAATGATTCACAGACATGAATATTTACTACAGTACGACAATACGACATTAAGTCAGTAAATATTCAAGTCAATAGATCAGTAACTGTTTGACTCCCCGGTTCATTGTTTCTTCAAACAAGAAAAATACCGCATTCCACACCGATTGCTCCGCATGCAAACTGCAACAGGCCACATTGTTGTCACATCCCGACCAACTGTTTGACTATTGGAAACTTATATTCTTTTTTTGCCAGACAATTCATACCGAGACATATCGGAACATGGCAAACAAAATGAGAAAATACATGATGAACAGAAACGGAAAAACAGGCCTGTCCCCTCCATAAGATGATACCGACAACGGTATTATTTCTCCCCAATTTATAGGGAGCATATTCAGAGACGCTCAAAATAGCGGGATTCTGATTTTTAGTGGAGCAAGTTTGTGTTTCGGGCAGACCGAAACCGCTTGCTCCCACTACTGGATGCAGTGAGAGGTTCATCCCGCTGGTCTAATCAGTACATTCATTTTATACAATAGTCAACAGATGGAAAAGAAACAGAATACAGAAAGAAACAACAAGGGCGGCCGTCCTCCCAAGAGTACGACCGACAAACTGAAATATCGTGTTACCGTGAAACTGGCGACACCGGATTACTACACGCTGAAAAGCAGGGCAAGAAGCGCAGGCATATCGGCAAGCGAATACTTGAGGGAATGTTTCCGTAAGGGATATGTCCGGCAAAGACTTACAGCGGAACATTCCGACTATATCCGTAAGCTATGCGGTATGGCGAACAATCTGAACCAGCTGGCTCATAAGGCAAATGCCGGAGGGTTCGATACGGCAAAGCTGGAATGCCGTGTACAGGTGGCAAGAATCGAAGAACTTCTGAACCATATCCTGCTATGATTGCGAAGATTGTAAAGGGAAGCGGATTCCGTGAGGTTACCGGCTATATCATTGACAGTAAAAAGGATGCCAGGATTATCGCACATGCCGGTTTGTTCATTGAGGATGTTGCTACAATAACAAAGGCTTTCGAAGCACAGGCCGGCATGAATCCGAAAGTATCCAGACCGGTCGGACACATTGCACTGGGATTTTCCAAAGAGGATGAAAGCAGGCTGACCAGCCGGATTATGGCAGAAATAGCTTTGGAATACATGGAACGGATGGGCATAAGGAACACACAGTTCTTTATAGCTAGACATTTCGACAAGGAGCATCCCCATATACATATTGCCTACAACCGGATAGATAATGACGGCAGGACCATATCCGACAAAAACGAGCGGTTACGGAGTGCACGCATCTGCAAGGAACTGACCTTGAAATATGGTCTTCACATGGCCAAAGGCAAGGATCATGTCAAGACTGAACGCTTAAGGGAACCGGACAAGACAAAGTATGAACTTTACAGTCTGCTTAAAACGGAAGTCAGAAAAGCCGGAAACTGGAAGGAGCTGATTGCCGGATTAAACGAAAAGGGAGTGGATGTACGGTTCAAATACAAGGGGAAATCCGATGAAGTACAGGGTATCGTGTTCATCATGAACGGCTATTCCTTCAGCGGTTCCAAAATTGACAGGCAGTTCAGCTATTCCAAGATAGATGCCGCGTTAAAGACACCAGCATATTCGGAAACAAAAAGACAGGTAGTTGTTCAGAGTGAACCGGCATATCAACAGGAACCGCATGGCTATGAATTATACAGCGGTTCTTTAGGTCTGTTCACACCTAACCCGCAACCGGAACAACCTGAAGGCTATCCGGACGATTATTTGAGAAAGAAGAAAAAGAAAAAACAACGTAAAATAAGATGGTAAAGTATGAAAAAAATATTTCCGCTATATATGTTTGTTTCATATATAAACACTATATTTGTATTATATACCAACAATGCGGTCTATAATGGAAAATTTGAATAGAATAAAAGTCGTATTAGTAGAACAAAACAAAACGGGAAAGTGGTTGGCTGAACAACTTGGAAAAGATCGTTCCACCGTTTCTAAATGGTGCTCCAATAAGATTCAACCTGATTTAGCGACCTTGTCTAAAATTGCAGGATTGCTAAATGTGGATATTAGAGAGCTATTAAATAAAAGCATGTAAAAGTATGGCAAATAAAAATCTAAATAAGGCAAAGGAAGCAAAGAAAGATGAGTTTTATACTCAGCTTGATGATATCAATAATGAGCTAAAACATTATCGCGAACATTTTCGTGGTAAAACTGTATTATGTAACTGTGATGATCCACGAGTAAGTAACTTCTTTACCTATTTTGCATATAATTTTGAGTTCCTTGGTTTGAAAAAGCTGATTACTACATGCTACAAGAACCAGAATATGGATTTATTCAGCCAAAACCAAAGTGAACAGGCTGTATATCTAATTTATGAAGGAGACAAGAATGGAAATCATACTCCGGATGCAAATGAAATAGGAGTAATGCCACTGAAAGGAGACGGCGACTTTAGAAGTAAAGAGTGTATAGAATTACTCAAAGAAGCAGACATTGTAGTTACCAACCCTCCATTCTCATTATTTAGAGAATATGTTGCTCAACTGATTGAATATGACAAGAAGTTTTTGATTATAGGACATCAAAATGCAATTAAATATAAAGAGATATTTCCACTAATCCAACAAAACAAGTTATGGCTTGGTTACGGATTTAAGGGTGGTGCAGGACATTTCATTTCACATTACGAAGATACTGCTACTGCTGGAGATCATCGTGAAGGAATGATTCGCGTGTCTGGTGTTACTTGGTTTACAAATCTTGAAATAAAGAAACGGCACGAAAACTTAATCCTTTATAAGCACTATACTCCTGAGGAATATCCTAAATTTGAGAATTTTGATGCCATTAATATAAATCGTACAGAAGATATTCCTTGTGACTATAATGGTGTCATGGGGGTTCCTATTACATTTATGGATAAATATAACCCAGAACAATTTGAGATTCTTGGGGTAGGTATAGCAGGACTAGGATTGGCTGCTGGTGTCAAACCATATAAGCCTGAACATAAAAAATACCGTAAAGAAATTCAAAAACGAGGTGCTGTTGATGGAGATTTGTATATGATGAATGGAGAGGAAGTTGTTGTTCCATATAGTAGAATCCTTATTCAAAGAAAAAAATAAGAACTATGAAAGCCGAAGAAATAATAGAACTATTCCAGCAATTTGAGTCCATCGCCAATGAATACGAAGGTGTGGAATGCTGGAGTGCAAGAGAACTATCTACCTTATTGGGTTATGCTCAATGGCGTAACTTTGAGAATATCATAGAGAAAGCAAAAACAGCATGTGAAAATGCAGGTCAAGAAACAACATACCATTTTGCTGACGTCAGCAAAATGGTCACGCTTGGTTCTGGCTCTGTACGTGAGGTAAATGACTACATGCTGACGCGATATGCCTGCTATCTTATAGCACAAAATGGAGACCCCCGCAAAGCACAAGTAGCATTTGCACAAAACTACTTTGCTGTACAGACACGCCGAGCAGAATTGGTACAAAAGAGGATATTGGAACATGAGCGTGTTGTGGCACGCAACAAATTAGCTGAAACGGAAAACCGCCTGTCTGGCATTCTTTATGAGCGTGGCGTGGATAACAAAGGATTCGGCATTATCCGTTCTAAAGGCGACAAGGCATTATTTCATTTAGACACAGCATTATTAAAGCGTAGATTAGGCGCTCCTGACAATCGACCTTTAGCAGACTTTCTCCCAACAATCAGTATCAAAGCAAAAGATTTCGCTGCAGAAATGACTTCAGTGAATGTACAACAGAAAGATTTGCATGGCCAAGAACAAATAACCCGTGAGCATGTAGACAACAATGCTGCTGTAAGGAATATGCTGCTTCAACGTGGAATTGTTCCGGAACAGTTGCCACCGGGAGAGGATGTAAAAAAGGTAGAACGGCGATTAAAATCTGAGGAAAAATCCTTGACCAAGAAACAAAGCACAAGCAAAACTTCAAAAAAAGGAAAGGAGTAAGATATGCAGATAGAATTGAAATCAATAAAAATTGCAGATCTTATTGATGGTTATGTCAATGATCCGGATACAGGTGTTAAAGGCTACCATGGAAAGTTGGATATACGCCCACCTTATCAGCGTGAGTTCCGTTATGATGAAAAGCAACAACAGGCTGTAATAGATACTATACTTAAAGGGTTTCCTCTCAATATCATGTATTGGAGTGTGGATGATAATGGCAATTTTGAAATGATCGACGGACAGCAACGTACTCTTTCAATCTGCGGATTCTATACCCATGACTTCAATATAGTTGACCCTAACCGAGGTACACTTTATTATTCAACACTTACAGCTGAGGAAAAAGAGAAATTCCTCAATTATGAATTAACAGTCTATTTTTGTGAAGGAACTGATAAGGAAAAGTTGGATTGGTTTCGTGTAATCAACATTGCTGGAGAAAAACTTCTTGACCAAGAATTATTAAATGCAGTTTATTCTGGACCTTTTGTAACTGACGCACGTAGACACTTCTCAAAGAACGGTTGCCCGGCATATAAAATGGGGGCAGATTTTCTGAACGGAAATGCAATAGAACAAGCATATTTATCCACAATCTTAAAATGGGCAGCTCGTCATGACGGTGTAGAGAGTATTGACAAGTATATGGCTTTGCATCAGTTTGATCCAAATGCCAATAAACTTTGGGCTTATTTCGTATCAATCATCACATGGATACGTTCTACATTTGTTAAGTACCGCCGTGAAATGAAAGGTTTGGACTGGGGCGAAATGTTCGACAAATATGGTGATGGTGTCTATGATACCGCTGCGTTGGAAAAACAAATTCATGATTTGATGGAAGATGATGAAATCATGAAAAAATCCGGTATTTACCGTTATGTCCTGAGCGGTGATTTACGTGATTTAAGTTTCCGTACTTTTGATAAAAAACAGAAACGTGAAGCCTACGAACGCCAGAAAGGTATTTGTGTACATTGTGGAAAACACTTTGAGCTGGAGGAAATGGAAGCTGATCATATCACACCATGGAAAGAAGGTGGTACTACTGTGGCTGAGAATTGCCAGATGCTTTGTAAGAATTGTAATAGAATAAAAGGAGGGAAATAATATTTATTATGGCTAATAAACTCGATATATATCAGATATGTCTTCCCAAACGTTCAGGGACACTCAAAAATGTTATAATTAAGAAAAATAAAATTACAGATTCATCTATAACAAAAGCAAAGATATTTAATCTCTTTTATAGGAACTTATTAGAATTAATAGGGAGTAGTGTCTTTTGTATTGATTCTAAAAAAATGGGACTAACAATATTCAAAGGGAAGGGTGAGAAAATAAATACAATCTTAACATCTCATTCTTCATCTTTTGTTATTGAAGGGTTTATAGATGCCGGTCCTTATAATTCTATTCGTAAACTTGCTAAGTTATCAGATTTATCAAAAAGACGTACAATTAATAAAAGTGATATTATAACAGACAGATATTACTTCTATTTATATTTTCCTTGGGATTCGAGTATTGGTATATTAATGGTTCAATCTAAAGAAAATTCATCTATTCGTAGAGCTATAAAACCATTTATGGAGAATTTATTTAAAATTGACACTATAAAAGGATGCAGAGTCAATACATACTATCCCAAATGGTTAAAAGAGCATTTTATAGATGGTGCAAATTTATGTAGTTTGTCGTATGAGCAAGAATTTGTTACACAAATTCAGACTGAACAAGAAACTTTGATAAAATCAGAAGAATTTGATATTAAAGTAACTATTATTCCCAAAACAGGTAGAGAGAATATGTCCAATTCTGATACTGTAATAAATAAAATAGGAAATTTTTTTGGTATAAGAATTGGGGGAAATACACATTCACTTTCATCTTTTAGCAAAAAGAAAGGAGTAATGAGAAATGAAGATTTAAAAAAATCATTACCCTTTATAATAGATAAGGAAGATGAAATTCATCCTATCATACCAATTGATGAGTATATCTCTGCTGATGAAAATGGAGGTTTTAAGAGAAATGATTTAAAATCACTATGCGATAACTTTTTAGAGAAAATAAAATTAGAAATATATGGTTTTGAACACAAATGAATAGTAACATTCTTATATATTATTTATTTAAGCTCATTAAAGATGGACATGAATGGCAATATAAAAATATTAACGGAAAAGGGAGCAAGCCTAAATTATATTTTTCATTTTTGCAAATTATTGCATTATGTATCAGCGTTTTATTCTGTATCTCTGTTCCTCAAGGATTAACGACAGATGCAACAGATCATATTTTGACTTGTCTATCCATCATGGTTGCTCTATTTTTAAGTTTAATAATTGTCGTCTTTGATAAATCCAAACATATTGAGTCTTTAAATATAAAAAAGCGAGAAGATGAGACTTCCAATAAAACAGAAGCCTCTGTAACAGATTTCCATTTATGGAATTTTTTTTATCAATTTAATGCATTAACATCTTATGCAATCTTACTATCTGTCTTTGTTATTATATTAATACTTCTTACATTAAGTTTTAACGTAAAAGTAGATTTTTCGCAATACCATATTATCCCTTATAAACAGTGGAATAATGAAACTCTTATTACAACTTTAAATTTGGTATTGGTATTTCTAATAAGATTTTGTATTGTCTATTTTTTAATAGATTTCTTTATCATATGTTTTTATGCAATTTGCCATATGTATCAGTATATTAGATTGGACTTTTTAAAAAGAAGACCTGATATTCAGATTTATAATGAAGAAAAGATTTCAGAAACATTTAAACGTGAATGCGGATTTAATCTTTCTATTGTAAAAGGAATAATCATATTTTTTATATGCTTAATAATAAGTCTTGTTATTTGGAACTTTTTTTACAATATGAATCTATAATATGCAAACTGAATCCCCAAACATAGAGTTCAAAGAATCTTGGCGCAACGAATATCTAAAATGGATATGCGGTTTTGCTAACACACAAGGCGGTGTACTTTACATTGGTATAAAAGACAATGGTGAAATATATGGTATCCAGATAACAAGAAAATAATGGAAGGTTTTCCTAACAAATACGTGAGCTACATAGAGTTTATTTTTCCTAACGACAAGCAAAGTTGGTTGCAATAATATCGCCTTACGGCAAAAGGTTCAGCATTGAAAGTAAGTTTGAGGAATAGCAAATGGCAATAATTTAGATAATAAACATGAACGAAGAAAATAAAATAATCCTATATCAGGACGATAACGAAATAACTCGTGTATCGGTACGCTTTGCCGATGAAGACTTATGGTTGACACAGAGTCAGTTAGCAGAGATATATGACACATCACAACAGAATATTAGTCAGCATATAGACAATATCTACAAGGATGGAGAACTTATAGCAGAAGCAACTAACAAGAAATTCTTGTTAGTTCGTCAGGAAGGCAATCGTCAAGTAAGGCGTAATATAGACCATTATAATCTCGATATGGTCATAGCTTTGGGATATCGTGTCCAGTCTCAAATAGCAACACGCTTCCGGCGTTGGGCGACACAACGTTTACATGAATATATTCAGAAAGGTTTTGCGATGGACGATGAACGGCTGAAACAGGGAGGAAACCGCTATTTCCGAGAGTTATTGCAGCGTATCAGGGATATTCGCAGTAGCGAACGAAATTTTTACCAGCAGGTTACGGACATATATGCTACAGCTACGGACTATGATCCTCGTAGTGAAATGACTAAAACTTTTTTCGCCACCGTGCAAAACAAACTGCATTATGCGGTTCATGAGAATACAGCTGCAGAAATAATATACAACCGTGTGGACAATGAAAAACCGTTTGTCGGAATGACTAATTTCAAAGGTAATTACGTAACCAAAGATGATGTAAAAATTGCGAAAAACTATTTATCTGAAATAGAACTGCAACGACTGAATCTGTTAGTTTCAGGATTTCTTGATTTTGCAGAATTCCAGGCATTGGAGATGAACCCTATGTCTATGAAGGATTGGATAGAAGCTCTTGACAATCAGATTATAGCTCACAAACGAAAAATCCTGATTGGCAAAGGCAATATTTCACATAAACAAGCCATAGAAAAAGCTGAAAAGGAATTTGAGATATACCGCAAGCGAGAAATGGATATGCTTGAAAGTGATTTCGACAAAGAGGTTAAAAGATTAAACAAGAAATAAAGTGATATTATAATATGAATAATGCAATTGATTTAGCCTTTCTTACGGCAAAAGTAGCTACATTAAAAGATGAGAAAGCAAAAATGATTGTTGAAGGTGCTTCTTTAGCATATAACATAACTCAAGTTGCTCGTTTCCGATCTATGATTGTGGAGTTATCACAAATATGCAACTATATTGTGTACAAAGCTAGAATCATAGGAGAATGCACACAAGGAGAATATGATTTAGCTTTGGAGTGCCAACGGCAAATTGAAGAATGCAACAAACAAATAGCCAAACATGAAACAATGACTATGGTAGATGGTATATCTTTGCTTATTGATATGCTTGGTAATTTGAATAAAAAATAAATCGGTTGGAATTCCACACCGAAGTGGAGCAAAAATACAAGGCATCTGCTTGTATTTCAAAATAAAGCGTTACCTTTGTAGAGTAATAGGAAATCGACTCCGCAAGACACTGCAAAATATTGCAAGCATCCGGTGGAGCAATAGCGGGAGATTACTTCTTTAGCTAAAAGATACATCAAAGATATTCAGCCATTTATCGTTAGATTACGATTCCTGGTGGCACCACAAAAAGACCCGAACTTCATCGGGTCTTTTTTATTATGTGAATCTATCAATAACAGGGCGATAGATTCTGTCGATAATGCCAAAGCCTTACTTGTAAATTATCCTGCAAAAGGGGCTTGTTTTGACGGGAAGTTTATCGGAGCGATTCCCACGAATGCCATCGAAGATGGTGTTTCTGTCATGAACAGGGCTAAAACGATGTCCGCACCGCGCACGGTCAGGGGTGTGATGCAGTAAGCGACGTCACGACATGTCGTCCTTGTGCAATCGAAACGATGAGAATGAATCGAGATTTTATCAGGTGTTACCGACGACGATGTCACCACACGATTTCGGAAAGGCCGTCCTCCCGGAGGTATGCATTGGCCCGGCTGAAATGCCGGCAACCGAAAAAGCCTTTGTCGGCCGAACGCGGTGAAGGGTGTGCGGCCGTGAGAATCAAATGTTTGCGTGCGTCAATCAGTGGCGCTTTTTCGCGGGCATAACTCCCCCACAACATAAACACCAAGTTTTCCCGCTCTTCACTCAACAGCCGAATCACCGCATCGGTAAACTGCTCCCAACCTTGATTGCGGTGCGAACCGCTTTGATATGCCCGCACCGTAAGAATCGAATTCAACGAAAAAACACCCTGTTCGACCCAGCGGTCGAGATTTCCCGAGACAGGAACGGGCGTGCCCACATCTCGATGGATTTCCCGGAAAATATTGGCCAATGACGGGGGTACCGTCACACCGTCGGGTACAGAGAAACAGACTCCGTAATATTGTCCGGGGGTGGGATACGGGTCCTGCCCCAAGATGACGATTTTCACCTTCTCAAACGGGCAGGCATTGAACATGTGGAATATCTGCGAGCCTTTGGGCAAGACATGGGCATGAGCGTATTCTTCGCGCAAAAAAGAGACCAAATGCCCAAAATAGGGCTTATCAAACTCTTTCTGCAAACGACAGCGCCAACTCTCTTCTATTTTCACTTCCATCGTCTCGATCATTTATCAGGTCATCGGACACTATGCGTTCATTCTTAGCCGGGAATGGAACACGCCGCCTGCAATATCGAAAATTCCCGGCCGACAAACGGGCGTCTTCCCGAAAGGAAAGATGCAGTCAGCAAGATTCGATAAAATCGTGTTACACAGGCAATCACCCTGTCCCCGACATACGCCCTGTCCAAGAGGGAACCATCTCGTCCTTTTTTTAACGCTCCATTTTGAAAAAGAGAGCGAATATTGAGAAAAAGCCGTCCCGTTTTTGTCCCGGCTGAAAAACCAAATACCTCGCAACTATCTGATTGTCAAATAGTTGCGAGGTATTGTGTCGGGGTGACTGGATTCGAACCAGCGACCACACGCCCCCCAGACGTGTACTCTAACCGGACTGAGCTACGCCCCGATTGTTTGTGAGCGCAAAGGTAAGGCTTTTATTTATACCTGCAAACAAATTAACCGTTTTTTGCAGAAAAATTTGTTCTTTACCCGCATCACGAAAATTAAATTCCGAACATGTCGCGATAAAGGTCGAGTGAAAGGGTGATTTCCTCGCGGGTGGCCGTCTGGTTGATAACGACCTCTCCCACATCGGAGAGGAGCGTGAAATTGACGGTATCGGCATCGTTTTTCTTGTCATGGGTCATGCGCTCGTAGAGATAATCATAATCATCGCAAGTAATGACAAAGGTCCCGTAGTTCTCCCGCACATACGAGGCGAAACGGCGCAGCGTTTCGAGCGGGAAGCCGAGCCGTTGATGCGAAAGCAGCAATTCGCACACAAGCCCCCAGGCTACGGCATAGCCGTGCTGCACCGGGCGATGGCGATGGTGCGAAAGGCTCTCGAAGGCATGCCCGACGGTGTGTCCCAGATTGAGCGACTTGCGGAGTCCCTTCTCAAAGGGGTCTTCGGCCACGACCCGCTGTTTCACGCCTATCGACTCTTCGAGACGGGAGAGCATCTCGGGCGTGTCGGGTCGGGTGAGGTCGAGGGAGAACAAGGGCTCATACACCTCGGGCGAACTGATGAGGCCGTGTTTGAGCATCTCGGCAAAACCCGAGAGGAGATGTTCCCGCGAGAGCGTGGCAAAAAAGGCGGTGGTCACCAACACGGCTTCGGCCGGAGCAAAGGCGCCGATTTCGTTTTTCAAGCCGTTGAAGTTGATGCCCGTTTTGCCGCCCACCGCCGCATCGACGGCTCCCAGCAAGGTGGTGGGTATGTTGACATAGCGTATTCCTCTCTTGAACGTGGCAGCGGCAAATCCGCCCAGGTCGGTGACCATGCCGCCGCCGAGATTGACGATCATCGAGTGACGGGTGGCATGACGGTCGCTCAATGCCTGCCACACCGAGGTAAGCGATTCGAGCGTCTTGTGGGTATCGTCGGGGCGAATGTCGATATAATCGGCTGTCGCGAGCGCCCGACTGCGCGCAAGGAGGGGCAGGCAACTGCGTCGCGTGTTATCGTCGGTGAGGACAAACAGACGGTCGTAGGCATAGCGACCCAGCACCTCATCGAGGGTGGCGGCCACATCGGGAGTAAAAAGGAGTTGTTGTGCCATGACGGTTTTATTGCAGTTTTAATTGTGAATAAATCTCTTCGAAGCGGCGGGCCAACGAGAGCATATCGGGCAAGAGGCAGTCGGCGCCGGCATCGAGCAGTTCGCTGTCGGGCAACGGCCCCGTATTGACGGCCACGGTAAACACCCGGGCTGCCACGCCGGCCTGTACGCCCAGGGGGGCGTTTTCGACCACCATCGCCTGCCAAGGCTCCACGCCGGCTTTTCGCAATCCGATGAGGTAGGGTTCGGGATTGGGCTTGCCATATTTCACGTCGAAAGCGGTGACCATCGTCTGCGGAGTAAAAATGCCGGGATAGTCGTGCGCGAGCTTGTCGAGCAGCGAATGTTGTCCCGAGCCGGTGACCAACACCGGCGTGAGGCCGCGCGCCTTCACCTGCTGCAAGAAGTCGAGAGCGCCCGGCATGAGCGGCGCCTTGCCGCAAGCCTCAAAGAGTTCGCTCTTGCGGGCATATATCGTCTCTTTTTCGCTTTCGGTGGCATTGCGGCCATAGGCCCGGTTGAAAATCAAATCGATGGTCGACGCCCCGGTGCGCCCCTCGTAACGGTAAAACTCCTCGGGCGTGCAAGGTATGTCCAACGACGAAATGGCCCGATACCAAGCGTCGGCATGATAAGGCATCGAGTCGTAGAGAACACCGTCCATATCGATAAGCACGGCTTGGAGGTCGGTGTGTCCGAAACCGGTTTTCTGCAAATACGAATTTGTCAATACGCTCATAGAAACAGGATAATACCACACAAAGGTACAAACTATTTGGCAGGTGCCGAGAAAAGGATTATGAAAAAGCGAAATTTTTCTCTACTTTTGTATGCATCAAACCCTGCGATTCCTTTCTGGCGCAGGGTGCGACAAACCCGCACACATTTCTCCGTCCATGGCCCGATTTGCCGATGTAATCCTTCCGCTCCCGCTGGCGCGATACTTCACCTACCGCATACCCGAAACGTGGCAGGAGAGCCTCGTGTCGGGCAGCCGGGTCATCGTTCCGTTCGGACGCAAGCGCTACTACACGGCCATCGTCGTCCACCTGCACGACAACGAACCGCAGGGGTATGAGGTAAAAGAGATCTCGACCCTTCTCGACAGCGACCCCATATTGCGGCGGCCGCAGCTGCGCTTCTGGGAATGGATTGCCGACTACTACCTCTGCTCGGTAGGCGACGTTTTCAAGGCCGCCGTACCTTCGGGGCTGAAAATCGAGAGCGAGACGCAGATTTCCTGCAACGACGCGTTCGTCGAAGGGGAATCGCCGCTGAAAGACCGCGAAGCCACACTGCTCGACACCCTGAGCCTCCACGAGAAAATGAGCGTGCAGGATCTCGAAAAAGAGAGCGGCCTGCGCAACATCTTGCCGCTCGTGCGCTCGCTCATGGAGAAACAGGCGATTGTCGTTTCGGAAGAGCTGCGGCACAAATACCGACCCCGCACCGAGAGCTACATACGGCTGGCGCACATCGCCCCGGGCGATGGCGACAAACTGCGCGACCTCTTCGAGGAACTCAAAAACGCCAAGAAACAGTTGCGGCTGCTCATGTGCTACCTCGAACTGTCGCGGTTCATGCAAAAGGGAGAGCCACGCGAAGTCTCCCGCAAGGAGCTGCTCGAACGGGCGGAAGTCTCCCAACAGATTCTCAGCGCGCTCCTGTCAAAAGGCATCTTCGAGAATTACGCCAAAGAAGTCAGCCGCCTCTCCTGCCGGCCCCTGCGCACCGAGCCCCCCCACCCCCTCACAACCATACAGGAAAAAGCCTACCGGGCCATCATCGAGCGGTTCACCACCCACGCCGTCACCCTGCTGCACGGCGTCACGTCGAGCGGAAAAACCGAAATATACACGCACCTCATCGATACCGTCGTGCGACAGGGTCGCCAGGTCCTCTACCTCGTTCCCGAAATTGCACTGACCACCCAACTCACCTCCCGCCTGCAACGGGTGTTTGGCGACAAATTGGTCATCTACCACTCCAAATTCACCGACAACGAACGGGTGGAGATATGGAACAACCTGCTGCACGACCGGGGCGCCCAAATCGTCCTCGGGGTGCGCTCCTCGATATTCCTGCCGTTCCGCGACCTGGGACTGGTCATCGTCGACGAAGAGCACGAGGTCAGTTACAAGCAGCAAGAGCCGGCCCCCCGTTACCATGCCCGCAACGCCGCCATCGTCCTGGCATCGATGCACGGCGCCAAGACCCTGCTGGGCACCGCCACCCCCGCCATAGAGAGTTACTACAACGCCCAGAACGGCAAATACGGACTGGTGGAACTCCTTACCCGGCACGAAGAAATCGACCTCCCGCGCATTCTCACCATCGACATGGGCGACCTGCGCCGCAAACGCCGCGTATCGTACGACAGCAACCTCTCCCCGCAACTGAAAGAGGCTTGCGAAGAGGCTCTCGACAAGGGCGAACAGATAATCCTTTTCCAGAACCGCCGGGGTTTCGCCCCCATGGTCGAGTGCCGCCTGTGCGCCTGGACACCCCGTTGCACCCGATGCGACGTGAGCCTCACCTACCACAAGCACACCAACCGCCTCGTGTGCCACTACTGCGGATACGAGCAGGAAGTGCCGACCCGTTGTCCCTCCTGCGGCGAGGCAAGCATCGTGATTCGCGGCTTCGGCACCGAACGCATCGAGGAAGAGATACACCACACCTTTCCCGGTTACCCTGTTGCCCGCATGGACCTCGACACCACCCGCAACCGCAAAGCCTACGAGCAGATTATCGCCGACTTCGAGCAACAGAAGAGCCGCATTCTCATCGGCACGCAGATGGTGACCAAAGGGCTCGACTTCGACCATGTGAGCGTCGTGGGCATACTCAGCGCCGACACGTTGCTCAACTATCCCGATTTCAGGGCCCACGAGCGGGCGTTCCAAATGATGGAGCAGGTGGCCGGGCGCGCCGGACGCAAAAACCGGCAGGGGAGCGTCATACTACAAACGGCGCAACCACAACACCCGGTCATCGGGCAAATCATGCGTCACGACTATGCCGGCATGTATGCCACCCAGATTGCCGAACGCCAACAGTTCAACTACCCGCCCTTCACGCGCCTCATCTACATCTACCTCAAACACCGCGACGAAACGACGCTCGAAGCCGCAACCCGCAACCTGGCCCGGCGCCTCTATCCCATTTTCGGACAACGGGTCTCGGAACCGCACACGCCACCCGTTGCGCGCATACAGCTGCTATACATTCGCCGCGTCATGCTCAAAATAGAGCACACGGCGTCCATCAAGAAAGTACGAGAAATTTTACGTCAGGCCCAGGAAGAAGTGACCGACGACAGCCGTTTCAAGGGGCTCATCATCTATTACGACGTAGACCCGCTGTAACGGTTACCGCTTGAAGTATTTCCCCACGAAAGGCAACTCGGCCAGCGGCACGTCTTTCTTCACCGCATAGGCGACAAACACCACCAGCAGCACCGTGCGGAAGGCCAACAACGCCGCCGTATGGGCAATGGGCACATACATCGCCGCCACATAAAGCACGGCGGCCAAAAGGAGATACCGGAAGGCCGCCCCCCACTTATAGGGCACCGGATAATACTTGCGCCCCACGGCATATGAGGCCACCATCATCGACAGGTAGCACAGGAACGCCGCCCACGCGCAGGCCATGTAACCGTAGCGGGGCACGAAAAGAATATTGACGAGCAGGGTTATCGCCAGTCCGAAGAGCGAGAAAATCGTACCCCAGTAGGTGCGGTCGGTCAGTTTGTACCACAGGGAAAGATTGTAGAAGATACCGAAGAACAACTCGCCCGCCATCACGATGGGCACCACGGCAAGTCCCGAGAAATAGCGCGGAGAAATAAAATATTTCAACACCGGGAGAAAAAACATCACGCCCAGGAAAATCAACAACCCGAAGATGATGAAATAGTGCATGGCATCGACATAGGCTTTCTGGCTGTCTTCGCCCCGGCTGCGGCTCTTGGCAAAGACAAACGGCTCATAGGCAAAACGGAACGCCTGAATGAACATGACCATGACGATGGCAATCTTGTAATTGGCGCCATACACGCCGAGCTCGGCCATGGCCCGGTCGGGGTCGCCCACCAGCCACGGATAGATGAGCTTGTCGATGGTCTGATTCATAATCCCGGCCAAGCCCATGATCAGGAGCGGGAACGAATAGACAATCATGCGCCGCCAAATCTCGGCGTCGAACCGGTAGCGTACCTTCGCCACTTCGGGGAAGAGCACCACCAGCGTCACGGCCGAAGCAATCAGGTTGGAAAGGAAGATGTAGCCCACCCCGAAGTCGGGCCGGTAAAACCAGGCTATCCACTCCGGGTGGTTTCTCTGCAAGACCGGGCACAACAGAATAAAGAAGAGGTTCAGTCCGATGTTGAGGAATATCGACAACAGCTTGATGCCCGCAAAACGAAGCGGGCGCTGCTTGTATCGCAAATAGGCGAACGGCAACGACGTGAAGGCATCAATGGCCAGCGTCGCGGCCAACATCATCACATAACGGGGGTCGCCCGACGACCCGAGCACCGAGGAGATGGGCGCGAGGAAAATCCACACCGCCAGCAGGAACGCCGACGACGTAACGGCCAACGAAACAAGCCCCGTGGTGTAGACACGCATCGGGTCGCTGTATTTCTCATGATTGGCAAACCTGAAAAAGCCGGTCTCCAAACCGTATGTAAGGATAATCAGCAACAGCGCCACCAAAGAATAGAGGTAGGTCACCACACCATATTCGGCCTGCGTGAAGACGTGGGTGTAGAGCGGTACCAGGCACCAGTTGAGAAAACGCCCCACGATACTGCTCATGCCGTAAACGGCGGTATCCTTGGCCAAACTTTTTATTCCGGACATTTCGTTTTCGTTTTTTGTCGTTACGTTTCACCAGCAGGCCGTGCAGGTCAGAAGAGCAACCCTTGGTCGATGCGGCTGCGCCCCAGATGGGTATAGGCCAACTCGGTCACCTCGCGTCCCCGCGGCGTGCGTTTGATAAATCCCTCCTTGATGAGGTAAGGCTCATACACCTCTTCGAGCGTACCGGGGTCTTCGCCCAAAGCCGTCGCGATGGTGGTAAGCCCCACGGGGCCGCCTTTGAACTTGTCGATGATGGTCATCAATATTTTATTATCGATTTCATCGAGGCCATATTGGTCGATGTTGAGTGCTTCGAGCGCCACACGGGCAATCTCTATGGTGATGCGCCCGCTGCCCTTGACCTGCGCGAAGTCGCGCACGCGGCGCAACAGGGCGTTGGCGATGCGGGGCGTACCCCGGCTGCGCATGGCAATCTCCACGGCCGCCTCGGTCGTGCAGGGCACCTTCAATATGGCGGCCGACCGCTGCACGATGTGGCTCAATATCTCGTGGTCGTAGTATTCCAAGTGGCAGTTGATGCCGAAGCGGGCCCGCAACGGACTGGTGAGCAGGCCGCTGCGCGTGGTGGCGCCCACCAGCGTGAAGGGGTTGAGGTCGAGCTGTATCGACCGCGCGCTGGGTCCCTTGTCGATCATGATGTCGATGCGGAAGTCTTCCATGGCCGAGTAGAGGTACTCCTCCACCACGGGACTGAGCCGGTGTATCTCGTCGATGAACAGCACGTCGTTGGGTTCCAGCGACGTCAATATGCCGGCCAAGTCGCCCGGCTTGTCGAGCACGGGTCCCGAGGTTATCTTGAAACCCACCCCCAGCTCGTTGGCGATGATGTTCGAGAGCGTCGTCTTTCCCAGCCCGGGAGGCCCGTGCAACAGCACATGGTCGAGCGACTCGCCGCGCATCTTGGCCGCCGAGACAAAGACGCGCAAGTTCTCGATAATCTTCTCCTGCCCGCTGAAATCTTCAAATGCCAACGGGCGCAAGGCTTTCTCAAACTCCTGCTCCTTATCGTAGCGTTGTTTTCTTATATCAAAATCTTCCATTTCGTCAGTCAGTTTTTTTCACGGCTTCCTGCTCCGGCGGCGCACATAGCGGTAGGTCGCCCAGTTGAAGAAGCGGGTCTGCGCCCGCAGGGCCTCCGCCACCGACTCCTCGACATTCCACCCCCGCAACCGGGCATACTCGCCCGCCAGATAAGAAAGCACGACAATCGAGGGGGTGATGCGGCAAAGATTGTGCAGGCATCTTTTGCGCGAAAGCCGCCCGAAGTGCATGCGGTTGATGTCGAAAAGCGAGAAAGAAACCTTGTCGCCTGCTATCTCAAAGGCGATGTTTCCGGGAGAATAATCCTCGTGCAGGACGCCGGCCTCATGCAGGCGCACCGTGTAAGCGGCGAATGCCCGCAACACCTTTTTCCCCTCGCCGGTAAGAGACTCGTCAGGGAGGAAGCGGCGCATCATTTGGGGGTACTCCTCATTCAACGTCACCAAATAGCTCTCCGCGAACAGGCCGCAGCGGCGCTCCTCGATATAGGCCACTGCCGATGGCGTGCGGAAACCTTTCTCCTCCAAGACATGGGCGTACTCAAACGAGCGGCGGGCCTTGGATTTGCGGAAGGTACCGTAAATGAACCGGTTGATGAGGATTGGCATCTTGTATTTCTTGACGACCACGACCGTCCCGTCCCAACAGAAACGGCGCAACACATTCCGCGCCTCATACACGACCTCTCCCCGGTCGAACTGGCCGGGCAACTGCTCTACATAGCGGTGCAGCGAAGTGTATTGCGGGTCGATGACAATTTTCATGTGCGGCAGGTTTCTCCTGCAAATATAACGGATTTGTGCGAAAGATGTCTCCTCCTATTGTTTTTCCTGTTGTAGGATCTCCTCGATGCGGCGGTAAATTTTATCGACAACGAGGTGGTGCATGCAGGCATAATCGCCCCGGTAGCAGGGTTTGTTGCCAAAAATGGAACAGGGGCGGCAAGGCATGTCGGGCAACTGCATGACATTCTCCTCGCGCTGCCGCCAGCCCAGGAAGCCGGCAAACGGGTGAGTCTGCCCCCACACCGAGACGACCGGCGTCCCGGCCAGCGAAGCTAGGTGCATATTGGCCGAGTCCATCGAAACGACCAGCGACATGCGGCGCATCATCGAGAGCTCCACGGCAAAACCCAACCGTTGCCCGGCCAACGAAACGACTTGCGGATAGCGGGTCGCCCAGTCATGGAGCCGGGTCGCCTCTTCACCGCCGCCCCCCATGAGAAAGACGCGGCAATCGCCACGTTGTGACAGGCGTGCGACCAGCTCCTCGCTGCGGTCGAGCGGATATATCTTGCCCTCATGCTTGGCAAACGGAGCCACTCCCACCCAGTGTTCTCCCGGGCGTCGAGGCTCTATGCCGGCAGGCAACGGCAGGGGCAGACGGTCGTTGTCGAAAACCGAGACAAAGGTATCGGGCGTCTCAAATCCCAACCGGGAAAACACCTTCTTGTACCGGTCGAACGAGGTAGGCAGCGGGTGCAGGGGAGAAGGCTTTTTCCGCGCCGTCAGCCGGCGTTTGGCCGAGCGACCCTTGTCGAGCACGGCACGACGGGCGCCCGCCATCATGAAAAAGAGGCCGAGAATGCGGGTGCGCAAGACATTGTGCAGGTCGGCCACCACATCGACCCCCTGCCCACGAGCCTCCCTGAACAGGCGCCAAAGACCGCGCAAGCCCCGATAACGGCCGTGCGTGTCGACCGGGAAAACAGAAAGATTGGCCGGCGGATAAAGGAAGAGCGACGCCACCGCCTTCTTGGTATAAAAGGTAAATCGCACATCGGGACAGGCCCGGCACACTTCATACACGACCGGCACCGTCATGGCCACATCACCCAGAGCCGAAAACCGGAAGATGGCCACATGACGGCCACCCGGCTTATTGTTGTCTGCTGACTGTTCTTTCATAGATAAAAAGGTTCATATTTGTCCGGTAGGAACAAAGTACTTGTATAAAACGCCTGTCGAAATAAGGTCTTCCCGGCGACGGTCCCTGAACGCATCGACATAACGGTGGCATTGGCAATGATACGTTTCATCTCTTCGGGGTGGGAGATGCAGTAGTGCAACGGTTCCTCATGCGAGACGGCTATCATAATCGATACGCTCCTTGATGCAAGCGGCATCACTTCGCGACTCAATCTCTTCCAATAATGCGGACAGTGCCCGGCGATAAAGCATCGACGGACACTGATAACGCAAGACGTTGCGCAAATAATAGGGAAACTTTCGGTTCTTCCCGTCATGAAAGAGAAAGGCGATTTTTCCCATTCTGTTATTTCTGATTATACAAGACCGGATTCAACGACGGGTCATTGTACATTTTCATCTGGCGGTAGACCTTCATATAACGGCGACCCTGCTCGATGTCGTCCAGCAACTGGTCGATGGCCGACGAGAGGTCGGTGCGCTGTTCGAGAAGAACCCCCAGTTTGGCCCGGCAACGCTCGATGTGGTCGGGCGAAGCATCGCGACGCTCCACCTCCTGCTGCATGTGGTAGATTTTCAACGCCAGTATCGACAGGCGGTCGATGGCCCAAGCCGGGCTCTCGGTGTTGATCACCGCATCGGGCAAGGGTTTCACGTCGGCATATTTCCCGAGGAAATAGCTGTCGATGCGTTCCACCAGGTCGGTGCGGTCCTGGTTCGACTTGTCGATGCGGCGTTTGATGGCCAACGCCTTCACGGGGTCGATTTCGGGGTCGCGCACAATATCTTCGAGATGCCATTGTACGGCATCAATCCAATTCTTGTGGTAAAGGTCATATTCGATGGTGTTCTCGGAAAAAGGGTTGATCATCGGGGCATCGACATCATCGTGCTTATGATAGTCTTGTGTAGCGTTCCAAAAGATGTGATTGCTCTTCTCGCTGAATGTCATCATAGATGTATGATAATTTAAGATTCCGGAATAAGGGACAAACTTACGCATACTTTATGAATTTGTCAATTTTTAAAGTAAATAATTTCATTTTTGCTTTCTTCGACGCCGGAAATCCTCTTCGCAAATCTTATCTTTGTGGCGGAGTGTCAAAACAAGCCTGCTTGTCATGAAAGGAAGAAAAGTCATCGTCATCGACGACAAAATACCATTTATCCGCGGCATCTTGGAGCCGTATGCCGATGTGCGCTACCTCGCACCGGCCGACATCGACCGCACGGCCGTGCATGATGCCGACGTGCTGATTGTCCGCACCCGCACCCGCTGCAACGCCGACCTGCTCGACGGGAGTCGCTGCCGCTTCATCGGCACAGCCACCATCGGCTACGACCACATCGATGCCGATTATTGCCGCCGCCAAGGTATCGAATGGCTCAACGCGCCGGGGTGCAACGCCGCCTCGGTCGCCCAGTACATCACCGCCTCGCTGCTGCGGCACGCCGCCCGAAGAGGCATCGACCTCTCGTCACAATCCATCGGCATCGTGGGCGTGGGCCATGTGGGCCGGCAGGTCGAGACCCACTGCCGGCGGCTGGGCATGCAGGTACTCCTCAACGACCCGCCCCGCGCCGAGAAAGAAGGCAACGAGAACTTCGTCGCCCTCGACGAGATAGCCGACCGGTGCGACTACATCACCTTCCACACCCCGCTCACCCGGGAAGGGAACCACCCCACCTACCACCTGGCCGACAGCGCGTTTTTCGCCGGATTGCGACGCCGCCCCGTCATCATCAACGCCGCCCGCGGCGGTGTCGTCGACGAACAGTGCCTGCTCGACGCTTACCGCAACAGCACCGTAAGCGACATGATCATCGACTGCTGGGAAGGGGAGCCGCACATCTCCGCCGAGCTGCTGCAAAAAGCCTTCATCGCCACTCCGCACATCGCCGGATATTCGGCCGACGGGAAAGCCAATGCCACCCGGGCCATGGTCGCCGCCGTCGCCACCCGACTCGGCGTGGCCATCGACCTGTCGGCCATCGTCCCCCCGGCACCGGCCCGCCCGCTCATCACATTGACGGGGGAAGACGACGACACCGCCCGTGCCGTGTGGGCGACATACGACCCGATGACCGACAGCGCCGCCTTGAAGAGTCGCCCCGACACCTTCGAACAGTTACGCGGCAACTACCCCCTGCGCCGGGAATTCGGCGCCTACACCCTCACCCCACCCGCCTTGGCACGGCGGTTCGAGAACTGGGGTTTTGCCACCTCACCCGCACAACCTTCACTGTAATATCCACCATGCACACCGACAACCTCAAAAGCATCTTGGCCGACCATCTCGGCATCGACATCTCGCAACTGACCGACGACCGCTCCCTCGGCGACCTGGGTCTCGACGAAGTCGACATCGAAGAATTGCTTCTCGCCCTCGAAGAAGAACTGGATACAGCCAGCGACGCCCCCACATTCGCCCCCCTCACGCTGCCGTTCCTGGGCACTGACGCGCCCCTGACGCCCGACAGCACGGTAGGCGAACTCATGGCCTATATCCACCCCAGATAGCAGGAATATGCCATTCAAGAAAATTTGGCCTCTTGCAACAGATTTTAGAAAAACTGTCATTTTC
This sequence comes from Candidatus Caccoplasma merdavium, assembly GCA_018715595.1. Lineage (NCBI taxonomy): Bacteria > Pseudomonadati > Bacteroidota > Bacteroidia > Bacteroidales > Bacteroidaceae > Candidatus Caccoplasma > Candidatus Caccoplasma merdavium. The sequence continues at coordinate 27,098 of DVLI01000011.1, forward strand.
AAATAGCCAAAACGGGGGTATTTATTGCACAAAAGACGGTCGAGTGTGCAAGAATATGCAACTTTCTGCGCAAAATATTTTTTTGTTTGGAGAAAAAGCCGTTTCTTTGCCTCGCAAAATAACAATTAGACCAACTAATTCACTAACTAAAAACTGGAAGTTATGTCTGAAATTGCATCAAGAGTTAAAGCTATCATCGTCGACAAACTGGGTGTCGAAGAATCTGAAGTAACCAACGAAGCCAGCTTCACCAACGACCTGGGTGCCGATTCTCTCGACACGGTTGAGTTGATTATGGAATTCGAAAAAGAATTCGATGTTACCATTCCCGACGATCAAGCTGAAAAAATCACGACCGTAGGCGACGCTGTATCTTACATCGAAGCTAACGCAAAGTAAAAACGACCCCTCTTAACACCTTATGGAATTAAAAAGAGTCGTAGTAACAGGCCTCGGAGCAGTTACCCCATTGGGCATCGGCGTCGAAGAGACGTGGAATGCCCTTATAAATGGAGTAAGTGGTGCCGGGCCTATTACTCATTTTGATGCGTCACTCTTCAAGACGCAATTTGCCTGTGAAGTCAAAGGGTTCGATCCCACCAAATACCTCGACAAAAAAGAGGCTCGCAAATTCGACCGTTATGCTCAACTGGCCGTAGCCTCGGCCAAGGAAGCCATCGAAGACTCGGGCGTCGACTTGGAGAAAATAAACAAAAACCGGGTTGGCGTCATCTACACGTCGGGCATCGGAGGTATCCGCACTTTCGAAGACGAAATGCGCAGTTACGACGCCGAGAAAGGGCCGAAATTCAATCCGTTCTTCATTCCCAAGATGATTGCCGACATCGCTGCCGGCCAAATCTCGATGATTTACGGTTTCCACGGTCCCAACTTCGCCACCGTATCGGCTTGCGCCTCGTCGACCAACGCGCTCATCGATGCCTTCAACTATGTGCGTCTGGGTATGGCCGACATGATTCTCTCCGGAGGAGCCGAAGCCCCCGTTTCGGTAGCCGGTGTAGGCGGATTCAACGCCATGCACGCCCTCTCGACCCGCAACGATGACCCCGAACACGCCAGCCGTCCGTTCAGCGCCAGCCGCGACGGATTTGTCATGGGTGAAGGAGCCGCCTGCCTCGTGCTCGAAGAGCTCGAACACGCCTTGGCCCGCGGAGCCAAAATCTACGCCGAAGTCATTGGCGGCGGTCTCTCGGCCGACGCTTACCACCTCACCGCCACCCACCCCGAAGGACTGGGTGCCAAACTGGTGATGGAAAACGCCTTGGCCGACGCCCACATCAAACCCGAAGAGGTCGACTACATCAACGTGCACGGTACCTCGACTCCGGTAGGTGACATCTCCGAGGCAAAAGCCATCAAGCAAGTTTTCGGCGATCACGCCTACGAGCTCAACATCAGCTCCACCAAATCGATGACCGGACACCTCCTCGGTGCTGCCGGCGCCACCGAAGCGATGATATGCGTGAAAGCCATCGAGAACGACATCGTGCCCCCGACCATCAACTTCACCGAAGGCGATGAAGATCCTGAAATCGACTACAAACTCAACTTCACATTCAACAAAGCACAAAAGAGAACCATCAATGTAGCCCTCTCCAACACGTTTGGATTCGGTGGCCACAACGCCAGTCTCATTGTGAAAAAATTCTCGAAGTAAGAAATCGTGTTTGAGAAGATCATCTTTTCCGTAAGGCTCTTTATGTCACGACATAAGGAGCCTTATTCGTCTTTCTACCGCCTGCTGGGTTTCTATCCCCGCCGCATCGGGCTCTACCAGCAGGCACTCACCCACCGCTCGGCCACCGTGGCCGACGAAAACGGCCGCAAAATCAACAACGAGCGGCTCGAATTCCTGGGCGATGCCGTCTTCACGCTCGTCACGGCCGACATCTTGTACCACGCCTTCCCCGAGAACCGCGAAGGATTCCTCTCCAATGCCCGTTCCCGCATCATCCGCCGGGAAAACCTCAACCGCATCGCCGAAGAAATGGGGCTCGACAAGTTGGTGCAGACCGACATACAGTACACCTCACACAACAACTACATCTACGGCAATGCCTTTGAGGCCCTCATCGGAGCCATCTACCTCGACCAAGGCTTCAAATTCTGCCGCCGATTCATCGCCGAACGCATCTTCGCCCGCCACATCGACCTCAAACAGGTCACCCAGACCGACATCAATTTCAAATCGAAACTCGTCGAGTGGGGACAGCGTCACCGCGTCGAGGTCGACTGGAAACTCGAAAGTTCCTCTTTCGACGAAAACAACAACCCCCTCTTCACCGTGCGGGCCATTGCGGGACACGTCGAAGGAAATCCGGCCACGGGATATTCCAAGAAAGAAGCCCAACAGAAAGCCTCACAACAGATTCTGAAACAGTTGCACCAAGACAAAGACTTCTTGCGGGCCATTCTCTACCAGGGCACGCCACAGAAAGCGGCGACCGACGAAAACGGGAAAGAGAAGTAAAAACGACGGCGGCAGAGAACAAATCTCTGCCGCCGTCGTTTTCGAAAAGGGAGTCGACATCAGCGGTCATAGAGCACAAGAAGCGACTCGTTCCCCATGTTAAACAACAAATCGATAATCGAAAGATTGGGCGAAAAGCCCCATTTCATCGAAAAAACCTGATAATACGGACGCGGCAGGAGCGCTTCGACGGGAGGGCGTTTCGGGTTGATGGCATCGCGCAAATCGTCGGCATCGTCACCCGGCGAGAGATATGAGTCGCTGTATGAGACGTCGGGCGAAATACCCAGCAGGCGGCACACCGTCTCTTGCAGTTCGCGATTGTAATCGAGCAGGAAACGCCCCGCCTGCGACTTCTCGTAAAAGGGGAAAAGGTCGTCGCGATAATACTCGAAAAATGGCGACGAACCATAGGCCGATGCGATGGCATTCCAATGGATATGCTGCCAGTTATCATGCGTCGAGATGCGCATGTCCCGGGTAAAAGGCTTGCCGGGACGCGTACGCTCCACCGGAATGGAGAGCGACAACTCCCCACCTGCCGACATGATGGTGCAACGGTTGCGGTAGGACTGCTTCACATAATGGCTCCACGCCTCGACCACCGCCCTATCGTAGCGGCACAAGGCCCGATAATAGGCGACAGGAGCCAAATAGGCCGTGGAAAGATAAACGACAGACATGGACTACAACGACGAAACAGGACGGAAGAGGCGGTTCCAACGAATATGTCCGTCGAACCAGCTGCGGTCTTTATCTATCGACAACCACACAAAGAGCGGCTTGCCCACGATATGGTCTTCGGGCACAAGCCCCCAGAAACGGCTGTCGGCCGAGTTGTCGCGATTATCACCCAACATCATGTAATAGTCCATCTTGAAGCAATAGGTATCGGTCTCCTCTCCGTTGATGAAGATGCGGCCGTCACGCCGTTCGAGACGATTGCCCTCGTGGTCTCGGATTGCCCGTTCATAGAGCGGATAATTCTCTGCCGTCAGCCGTATGGTATCGCCGCGACGGGGAATCCACAGCGGGCCGAAATCGGCTCGCGTCCACCCCTTGCCATACCCCAGCGGATAAGCCTCTCCACCATAGACACCCGGCTCCTGCACAATCTTCGACACATAGGGATATTTCTTCACCCGCGCCAGGGCTTCGGGCGTAAGCGGCATGTGATAAATGGTGGGAAACGTACCGTCGGAATCGGGATAAAAGCCCAATGCCTGCAAATCGTTATACCAGCCGCGATCGGCCGATACCAAACGGCGGTCATCGGCACTCACGCCCAACTCCCTGAACTGCTTCTCGACAAAACGGTAGCCGGGTTGCAGCATCACAAAGTAATTGAACTGTATGTTGCGGGGATTCTCGATGGCTCGGCCATCGACATAGACCTGATTGTCGCGTATCTCGAACGTGTCGCCCGGCATGCCGATGCAACGCTTCACATAGTTCTCGCGCCGGTCGACGGGTCGATAGACAATCTCCCCAAACTGCTCCTTGTTGTGTTTCAACGCCTCCCGTCCCACATAATGGACCAGCGTGTAATAGTCGGGATTGGGCACCCGCACGGCCACCGTGTCGCCCGCCGGGAAATTAAAGACGACGATGTCGCCCCGTTTCACCTCGCCAAGGCCGGCCAACCGGTGATAGGGCCACGACGGCCACTCGACATAGGACTTGATGTTGAGTATCGGGAAGGTGTTCTGCACGAGCGGGAACGAGAGCGGCGTGTTGGGCACGCGCGGCCCGTAGCTAACTTTGCTCACAAAAAGGTAATCGCCCACGAGCAACGATTTTTCGAGCGAAGAGGTGGGTATCTTATAATTCTGGAAAAGGAAAATATTGATAAGATAGACTGCCACCAAGGCATACACGATGGCATCGACCCACTCCATGACACGCAACACGGTCTTGTTTTTCGACCGCTTCCAGAACGTCCAAGGCACATAATGGGTAAGATAGATGTCGGCCATGACGATGAGCAACGGCAAAATATAGTAATTGTCGAGCCACACCGCAAAAAGGATAAAAAGGACGGCCGCCACGCCAAAACGTATCCAGCGGGTCTTCTTCACGGCCTGCAACCGCTCTTTCAACGTAGGTGATGAGAAAGACATAACAACCGTATTTAGAATTTGAGCATATCCTGCATGGTGAGGAAACCTTTTTTGCCGCAAGTAAACTCGGCAGCCACGACAGCACCGAGGGCAAAGCCCATGCGGCTCTTGGCATCGTGGGTGATGGTGATGGTGTCGACATCGCTCTCGTAGCAGATGGTGTGAATGCCGGGCACCTCGTCGCGGCGTATGGCCTTGATGCCGATTTCACCCTCGGCCGGTTCGCGCCCTTCGACCCACGCCGTCTTGCGGTCGAGGCAGGCGATGATGTCTTCGGCCAACGTGATGGCGGTACCGCTGGGAGCATCGAGCTTGTGTATGTGGTGCGTCTCTTCCATCTTCACCTCATAGGCCGGGAACTGGTTCATGATACGGGCCAAATACTTGTTGAGGGCAAAAAAGATGTTCACGCCGAGGCTGAAATTGGAGGCATAGAAAAATGTCTGCCCGTTGCGGCAGGCCTCCTGCACCTCGGGCAGATGTTCGAGCCAGCCCGTCGTGCCCGACACGACCGGCACACCGGCGGCAAAAGCCTTGCGGTAGTTGCCGAGCGCCACCGACGGAGCCGTAAACTCGATGGCCACATCGGCGCTGCGGAAAGCCTCCGACTCAAACTCCTCGGGGTTGTTCACATCGATAATCGACACGATTTCATGTCCGCGGCTGCGGGCTATCTGCTCGATGGCGTGTCCCATCTTTCCATATCCTATCAGTGCAAGTTTCATAGCTGTCTTGTGTTTTATAACATAAACAAATCATCGGCTTTTCAGCCCATTATCTTATATTTTTGCAAATATAGCGAAAGGTGAGCGCAGAGACAAAAGGAAAACGAAGTTTTCTGCTTTTGGCTATGCCGAACCGAATCCTATATTCTGAAAATATAGCGAAAGGTGAGCGCAGAGACAAAAGGAAAACGAAGTTTTCTGCTTTTGGCCATGCCGAACCGAATCCTATATTCTGAAAATATAGCGAAAGGTGAGCGCAGAGACAAAAGGAAAACGAAGTTTTCTGTTTTTGGCTATGCCGAACCGAATCCTATATTCTGAAAATATAGCGAAAGGTGAGCGCAGAGGGCACCGTCATTCCCGCCCACGAGCGGGAATACAACGACCCGGCGTCGGGAGTGCCTGTATGGAATCCCCGTCGAGCACACGGCGGCCTCACAACGCGACGGCGGCCTCACGCAAAAAGGGGAAACGCCGCTTCTCGCCCGAATAAAATAAAAAAGACTTTTTCTCTCGAAAAACAAGGTTTCACATCGTAACACGATTATGGAAAAACTCCTGTATTATATGTGGGAACAGCGACTGCTGAGCCATGTGCCGGCGCTGACCACCCGGGGCGAGGCCATCGAGGTCGTCGACCCGGGTCGGCGCAACCCGAATGCCGGGCCCGACTTCTTCAACGCCAAGGTGCGCATCGGCGACCGCTTGTGGGCGGGCAATGTAGAGATGCACCTGCGGGCGAGCGACTGGACGGTGCACGGACACTCGGCCGACAAAGCCTACGACTCGGTGGTGCTGCACGTCGTGACCGAAGCCGATGCCAAGGTGTTCCGCTCCAACGGCGAGGCGGTGCCGCAATGGGTCGTGACCATTCCCCAGACATTGCAGGACGACTATGCCTTCCTCACCTCGCAGAGCGAATCGCTACCCTGCCGCGAACGCATCGGTGAGCTCCCGCCCCTTTTTCTCACCGACTGGCTCACCGCCCTCGCACTCGAACGCCTGCAACAGAAGAGCGGCCGCATCGACGACCTGCTCGCACAGCACCAGGGCAACTGGGAAGAGGTGTGCTACATCACCCTGGCCCGGAGCATGGGCTTCGGGGTGAACAGCGATGCCTTCGAGCGGCTGGCACGCAGCCTGCCGCTGCTCTTCCTGCAAAAGCATGCCGACTCGCTGCTGCAAGTCGAGGCATTCCTCTTCGGACAGGCCGGTCTGCTCGACCGTGAAAAGGGAGCTGCCGACCCCTATGCCTCGCGTCTGAGCCGGGAGTATGACTTCCTGCGCGACAAATTCTCACTCACGCCCATCGACCCGACAGCCTGGAAATTCATGCGGCTGCGCCCGGCCAACTTTCCCCACCAGCGCATCGCCCTGCTGGCGCAACTCATACACCGGGGATTCACCCTCTTTGCCCGCCTGCTCGAATGCGAAGACGAGAAGGCCATACAATCGCTCTTCGACATTCACCTCGAAGGTTACTGGGACACGCACTACTCCTTCGGCGTGGAATCTCCGCCCCGCATCAAGACACTGGGACGGGGTGCCGTGCGACTGCTCATCATCAACTGTGTGGCTCCCCTGCTCTACGCCTACGCGACACGCATCGGGAGCGAAATCTTCGCCGACCGGGCCATGCGGTTGCTCGAAAGCCTGCCTGCCGAAGACAACCACATCATGCGCCGCGTGTCGGCAGCCGGTATCGTCATGGAGTCGGCGCTCGACAGCCAGGCAGCCCTGCAACTCTACACCGCCTACTGCGAACCGCACAAGTGCATCTATTGCCGCATAGGACACCGGCTGCTCGCCCGCCGGGAGAAAAAGTAACCGGGGCATCGCGCTCCATCACGCCCAAGCCCGGTGCCGGCTTCCACAAGGGCTTTTCTTGCCCCTCAAAAACGGACCTCTTGCACGGCCTTTACACTGAGCAGAAGAAAGAAAAACGGGGTGGCACACATGGTGCCACCCCGTTGCAGGTTAAGCGGTGCAGATACCGCTCGCATTAGTCTTTCTTCTCACGACGCGGACGGTGATAGTGATTGCCACCGTTTCCGCCGCCATTGCCTTCGCGACGCTCGGGCATTCCCTCGGGACGCGGTTGCAACTCTTTCATCGAGAGACGGAACTTCCCGGTCTTGGGGTCGATTTCGATGAGTTTCACGGTCACTTCATCACCCTCTTTCAGGCCGGACTCTTCCATCGTTTCGAGACGTTTCCAGCAAATTTCGGAGATGTGGAGCAGACCGTCCTTGCCGGGCATGAACTCAACAAAGGCACCGAAGGGAAGTATCGATTTCACCTTTCCGGTATATACTTCGCCCACTTCGGGAATGGCTACGATGCTCTTGATGCGGGCCAATGCGGCATTGATGGCATCGCGGTCGGGAGCAGCCACTTCGACACGACCCACACCGTCGATTTCGTCGATGGTGACAATGGCACCGGTCTCTTCCTGAATACCTTGAATGATCTTACCGCCCGGGCCAATAACAGCACCAATCATGTCCTTGGGTATTTCGATGACTTCGATGCGAGGAACATGAGGCTTGAACTCGGCACGCGGTTCGGGTATGGTTTCGAGCAGTTTGTCGAGGATATACATACGTCCTTCCTTGGCTTGGTTGAGAGCCTTTTCGAGTACCTCGTAAGAGAGCCCGTCGACCTTGATGTCCATCTGCGTGGCGGTGATACCGTCGCGGGTACCCGTCACCTTGAAGTCCATGTCACCGAGGTGGTCTTCGTCTCCGAGAATATCGGAGAGAACGGCATATTTCACATTGTCCTTGTCGGTAATCAATCCCATGGCGATACCCGACACCGGTTTCTTGATTTTCACACCGGCGTCCATGAGGGCGAGGGTTCCGGCACAAACGGTGGCCATCGACGACGAACCGTTCGATTCGAGAATATCCGACACGATGCGGATTACATAGGGATAGTCATCGGGAATCATGCGTTTGAGGGCGCGGTTGGCCAAGTTTCCGTGACCTATCTCGCGGCGGCCCACGCCGCGGCTGGCCTTGGCTTCACCGGTCGAGAACGGCGGGAAGTTATAGTGAAGGAGGAAACGGTCGCGGCTCTGGTCGAGCACATCGTCGACGATTTTCTCATCGAGCTTCGTACCGAGGGTAACGGTCGAGAGCGATTGGGTCTCGCCACGGGTGAAAATCGACGAACCGTGAGGACCGGGCAAATAGTCGACTTCGCACCAGATGGGACGTATCTGCGTCGTGGTGCGGCCGTCGAGACGCTGGCCTTCGTCGAGAATGCAGCGGCGCATGGCCTCTTTCTCCACGTCGTGATAGTAACGTTTCACCAGGTCTTTCTTGGCCTCGGCCTCTTCGGGCTCCATGGCAGCGAGGTATTTATCGACGATGGCGTCGAAAGCGTCGCTGCGGGCGTGCTTGTTGGTATTTCCCGAGCGGGCGATGGCATACGCTTCGTCATAGCATTTGGCCCAAATGTCCTTGCGCAACTCTTCGTCATTGACTTCGTGGCAGTATTCGCGTTTTACGGTCGAACCTACCTCTTCGGCCAACTCCATCTGTGCCTTGCACTGTACCTTGATGGCATCGTGGGCAAATTTCATGGCAGCGAGCAGGTCGGCCTCCGAAACCTCGTTCATTTCACCTTCGACCATCATGATGTTTTCGTAGGTGGCACCTACCATGATGTCCATATCGGCACGTTCGAGTTCCTCAAAGGTGGGGTTCACCTTGAACTGTCCGTCGATGCGGGCCACCCGCACTTCGGAGATGGGGCCGTTGAACGGTATGTCCGAGACGGCAAGAGCAGCCGAAGCAGCCAGCCCGGCCAAGGCATCGGGCATGTCTTTTCCGTCGGAAGAGAAAAGCATCACATTGACAAACGTGTCGGCGTGATAATTATCGGGGAACAAGGGACGCAACGCACGGTCGACGAGACGAGCCGTGAGGATTTCATAATCCGAAGCACGACCCTCGCGACGGGTGAATCCGCCGGGGAAACGGCCGATGGCCGAATATCTTTCTTTATACTCCACCTGCAAAGGCATGAAATCGACGCCTTCGCCGGCCTCTTTGGCCGATACGACGGTGGCCAGCAACATGGTGTTGCCCATGCGCACCTCTACGGCGCCGTCGGCCTGCTTGGCCAACTTTCCGGTTTCGATGGTGATGGTTCTTCCATCGCCCAAATCAATTGTTTTCTTTACAATTTTCATTTTCTATTTCTTCTAACTTCTAAAAATCAGGCAAAGATAAGCAAAATTTATGGGCCGATTGTGTTATTGATATGAAAATCTCATTAAAAACGAGCCATTTGGAGGGTCTTTTTGTCACAGGAGCGTTTCCACGGTCTATTTTTCACCTTCCGATTTATATGGCCGAAGGCTAAAAAAGGGGGGCAGGAGAAGCGCCCGGCAGGTTTGATATTCCGTTCAATTTTTCTATTTTTGAAGGAGATAGATGGCGACCCGTCCCGGTCGTGCGTGAAAACTTCCGCTCCCGTTTGCTTCTGCTCTCGTCTTTTTCTATCTTTGTGCTGGAAACAATCGCTTTACCCATGACAAAAAAATTCTTTCCCATACTCTTGCTGGCATTCCTGGTCAGCGGTTGCCACCGCAACGATTTCCATATCGAAGGACACATTGCCGGCAGCGAAGGCAAAACCCTCTACTTCGAAGCCGTAAAACTCACCGGCACGGAATTGCTCGATTCGACAAAACTCCCGACCGACGGTGCATTCTCGTTTGCAGCACCCGGCACCCCCTATCCCGAGTTTTATCGGCTGCGGCTCGACAACTCCTATATCCACCTGGCGGTCGACTCGACCGAGACGATAACCGTAGAGATACCCGGGTTGCCCATCGCCGCCGATTACCAAGTGTCGGGCTCGGAAGAGAGTGAGAAGATACGCCACATCGCCGCTGCCGGAAACGCCCTGAAAGGCGCCATCGAAAAAGCGTCGCGGCAACGTATCACCTCGACCGACCAACAGCGACGGATTCTCGAAGGACTGCAAGACGAGGTGCGCCGCTACAAAGAGACCGTCATTCCTTACATCGTCGAGGACCCGGCCTCTCCGTCGGCCTACTTCGCCATCTTCCAGCAGGTCAACGGGCTCGACATCTTCGACCGCACCAAGCGCGAAGACTACCGCTACATCTTGACCGTCGCCAACGCCTACAACACCTTCCTGCCCGAATCGCCCCGCACACAGCACCTCTACCGCCTCGCCCTGGCCATCTTGCAGAACGAGCGCGAAGCCAAGCAGGAAGCCGGCAAAGAACCGCAGATGCCCGCAGCCAACGAGATTTCGCTCATCGACATCGCCTTGCCCGACCTGTATGGGAAGATACGCCGCCTGAGCGACCTCAAAGGAAAAGTCGTGCTCCTCGATTTCTCGGCTTACGAAGGCAAATACTCCCCCGACTACAACCGCGCCCTGGCCCAACTCTACCAGAAATACCACCGGCAAGGACTCGAAATTTACCAGGTATCTATCGACCCCAACGAAAACCTCTGGCAGGTATCGGCCGATAACCTCCCCTGGATTTGCGTGCGAGACGCCGACACGACCCGCTCCCGCGCCGCTCTCTCCTACAACGTGCAGTCGCTCCCCACGGCATTTCTCATCGACCGCCAGAACACCTTGCAACAGCGCGTGGCCAAACTTTCAGACCTGCCGCAGGCCATAGAAAAGTTACTCAAACAAAAATAATTGCGCTCGATTTTGCCCAATTTATTTGGAATATCAAAAAAAAGAGATTATCTTCGCCACATATTGATAAGAGAACAGAGAGTTCCGGTTGTGCACAGCCGGGATTCTTTTTTGTTATCCCTTACCGCTAACACAGATTATCAACAATGCCCAAAATCAAAGTATAGGAGAATTTTCTTATGGCTATCGTGTACATGACCGAAGAAGGTTATAAAAAAATGATGGAAGAGATCAACTATCTCGAATCGGTAAAACGCCCCGAAATCTCGCGCCAGATTGCAGAAGCCCGAGACAAAGGCGATTTGTCGGAAAACGCCGAATACGACGCCGCCAAAGAGGCGCAAGGTCTGCTCGAAATGAAAATATCGCAGCTCAAAGACAAAGTGGCCAATGCCCGTATCATCGACGACTCGAAACTGAACACCCACACGGTGCAAATCCTGAACCGCGTCAAAATAAAAAACACCAAAAACAACATGATGATGGAATATACCATCGTCACCGAAAGCGAAGCCAACCTCAAAGAGGGCAAGATCGCATCGAGTACCCCCATTGCGCAGGGTCTGCTGGGAAAGAAAATCGGCGACATCGTCGAAATAAAAGTTCCCTCGGGCACCATGACGTTCGAGATTGTAAACATTTCTATCTGAGGCGCGACGGCTCCTTATCGCCAAGCCCCGCACCCATACCCCGTCCGTTAAAAAAACCGATTGCAATATGCCTACTATTTTCAGCCGCATCGTAGCCGGAGAGATACCCTGCTACAAAATAGCCGAAGACGAAAGAAACTTCGCCTTCCTCGACATCAATCCCCTCGCCAAAGGCCACACGCTGGTCATTCCCAAAGCCGAAGGCGACTATCTCTTCGCCATGGACGACGAAGCCTACGTCTCGCTGCAACTCTTTGCCAAGAAAGTGGCCCACGCCATCGAAAAGGCAATTCCCTGCCAACGCGTCGGCGTAGCCGTGATGGGTCTTGAAGTGCCGCACACCCACATACACCTCATACCCATCAACAAAGAGAGCGACATGATTATCTCCAACCCCAAACTGGCACTGGCTCCCGAAGAGATGCAGGCCATCGCCGCCGCCATCGCGGCCGAAATGAAATAACGACTCTTCGCCCTACCGGTAAACGGGAACGACACCCCGGCAACCGCTACACGATAGCATCTGCACAGCCGGCCCGGGAAGTCCCGCCGTTCGCCCAAGAAAAGGTAAGTTTCTACATTCCAAGAACACTCCATATAGCCCCGGACCCCACGGGGCTATACTTTTTTCCACCCGCTCACCGAACGCCCTACCGGCAAGAGAAGAGGCTGCACCTTTCATCGCCACACCCCTTTCCCCCATCGCTACTTATCCGCACCGATGTCTTGCGACAAAAGGTAATAACAGCGTGCTGCACGATACGACGGGAAGGCACACATTCATTGCAAAGAAAAAAGCGGGCCGCCTCACAGAAGCGACCCGCTCTCGGTTTTATCTCTTTTCCTGCCAGATTACCGCACCAGCACACCGTAGCCCGAGAGGCCCCAGCCTCCCTCAGGCTCGATAGCATGCGTATCCTGCCCGTCGTTCAGGAAGAAGGCACCATCGCGGGTGGTAATCAGAGCGCGTTCGCCCGACATCTCTACCCAGGCAATCTCTCCTTCGGAAGCCGGCAGTATCAGAGTCCGCTCACTGCGGTCATCAAGACGGGTGCGGAAAAGCCCCTCCGTTGCCATCGAGTACAGATAGCTGTCGGCATAGGGATAGTAGTTCTTGGCCACAACGAAACTTTCGTCATAGGCCTGACAGTCGGTCGATTCCACCCTACCGTCGGCTCCCCAACTGTAATAGCGGCCCGAAGCCGAGATATAGAGTTTATCGGCCGTGCGGGTAACAACAATATAGCTGCCCGGCTCAAAATCGAAATACTGATGATGGGTATACCAGCGGTAAGAGCCGTTCGACGAGCCCAGCTGCTCGGTTTGGTAATATCCTTTGGTAGTGCGGCGCAGCGCACAAAGAGAGCCTTGCGGCGTAATAAATACCGACGGCATACCGGCAAAGCCCGACGAAGGCGTGCCGCTGTTGGGCTGAATCGTGCACACAGCCTCGCCGTCGAGAAGCGTCGACTCGTTCAGGACAATCTTTCCGTCGTACACCAGCCACGAGAAAGAGGCCGTATTAGCAGCTCCCACACCTCCGTCATAGACCTGCTCCACCTCCACAATCCGACTCGAAAGGAAGGCATACTCTTCGGCCTCCATCGGCAGGGAAATCATGGCGAGGAGGTCCCGGTCGACCCGCAGGCGGTAAATGGGAGCATCGGTCACCGAGGGGCTCCACTCATATTCGGGCATGAAATAGAATTCATCGTCGGACTCGCAACGGAACTGCACCCGGTACATGTTGTAGAAGGCCGACGGATAGGCTTCGGCAGCCTTTTCCAGCGACAGGATAAGACCGTTCTCGGGCAGTACGATAACCTGTCGGGTTACCTCAGACGGCTCGCGATAGGCAATATAATTGTCCATCTCGGAATATATCGTATCGACATGCGACACATAGGAGAGAGTGGCATAGATATAGCGAGCCGAGATTTTATGGAATGCGTAGAGGCGGGCGTGAGGCAACGGCTGTTGCCGGGCATCGAAGCACATGAGTGTGTCGAGCGTACCGTGTGCCGTAAATTTCGCGCCGCTGCGAATCTTCATTTCGGGGTGAGGCTCGACCATTTCGATCAGGGCCTGGGCATCGGAGAGGTCGACCCACGCCGGTTGCCCCATGTGGAACTCACCCAAGTCGTCGGCCTGCATCTCATAAATACCCACATATCCGAGCAAGAGGCTCAGCTCTCCCATTTGGGGAGAATCGGCCCGCGAAGCGGCGACACGCAGCTCATACTCTCCTTGCAACGATGCGGGCAGCGACACCTTGACATAATAGGCTGCATCGGAACCGGAAACCGGCATATTCCCGTCGCCGGTCATTCCGTCCGGGAGGCGGTCAAGCACGGTCACCTCCATCGGCATATCATTGAGGAAAACTTTCGGGTCGACCAGACGCGTGTAAGTAGTCAGGGTGAGGGTATCACCCGCTATCGCTTGAAGGTCATAGAAAAAAGAGAATGTCGCGGGCGGATCTATGATAAGACCGTCATCATCGTCTTCTCCGTCGGAAAAGAAATCGCAAGAAAACATCATCAGAGGCAAACAAAGTAGCCAAAACCATTTTTCCATCATAACTCAATGTTTTTTAATATCAAAGGCAAAAATAGGAATTTGGAGAGAAATCGCAAGAATTTCTGCCAAGAGTTTTTCCACCGTATCGCTTACCGGCTCAGTCGACATCGGCCGTGTGGCTTCGTGCCAGCCACCGTTTGCGCAGATAACGCACCGGGAACCAGGAAGCGACCAACCCCAGAAGAACGACAACCACAAGCACCACCCCGGCATCGCTCCAAAGGAAATGCACCGGGTAGGCATCGACGACAAACGTGCCGGGGGTTCCGCCCATGCGCAGGAGCCCGAAAGTCTGTTGCAGCCAGCAGAGGAAGATTCCCGCCAGCAACCCGCCTCCGGCTCCGATGGCCGAGATGAGCCACCCCTCGACAAAAAAGATGCGGGAGATGAGGGTGTCGTCGGCACCCAGGTTGTGCAGCGTGCGTATGTCGGCCTGCTTGTCGATGATGAGCATCGAAAGCGAACCGATGACGTTGAACGTGGCAATGAGGAGGATAAAGAGCAGAATCAAGAACGTAATCCACTTCTCAATCTGCATCATGTTATAGGCCGAGGCCTGTTGCTGCAAACGGTCGGAGATGCGATAACCGTCGCCCAACCGGGTTTGCAGGCGAGCGATGAAAGCCTGTTCATCGACACGGTCATGCAGGCGCACTTCGAGCGCCGTGGCCTCGGTGGTGTAGTCATAGAGCTCGCGCACGAGGGCAAGGGGCGCTATGACCCAAGCCTCATCATATTCTTGCTGGTTTACGGCAAAGACGGCCGAGGCATATACTTCTCTTTCGCGGAACGAGGCCGAGGGATTGGCCAAGTTCACGGCCGACTTGCGTTTGGGGGCATACAACCGCAACGGGCGCGAAAAAAAGGCTCCGGCTTCGAGGCGGGTCGCCACCCCGGCCCCCAGCCCCACATGCCAAAGGGCGGTGTCGGCAAGGAGAAATTCTCCATCGAGCAACGTCTCATCGAGTTGCGGATGCACGGCGGGATAATCGTCCCCTACGCCTTTGAGAAAAACCGGCATCTGATGGTTGCCGAAGACGACGAGCGCATTTTCCTCGACAACAGGCGTCAGCGCCGCCACCTCGGCACAATCGCGCAGGGCAACCAGCTCAGGAGCCGAAGTGTCGAGGGTCTTCCCCTGCACGGACTCGACTCTCACCTGCGGGTCGAGCCGCGAACAGAGCGAGAAGACGACGTCTTGGAAGCCGTTGTAGACCGACAGCGTGCAGATGATGGCCATCGTCGTCACGGCAACTCCCAGCACCGATACGAGCGAAATGAGGTTGATGGCGCTGTGCGACTTACGGGAGAAAAGATACCTCACCGCTATTTTCAGCGAAAGGGGCATAGCGGTGAAAAGATTACTTTTGGAGAAGTGAATCGATGTTCTCGATATAGTCGAGCGAGTCGTCGAGGAAGAACATCAGCTCGGGCGTCTTGCGCAACTGGTAACGCACGCGGGAGGCCAGCTCATAACGTATGGTCTTGGCGCTGGCCTGTATCGATTGGAGTATCTCGGCCGCCTTTTCCGAGGGGAATATGCTCAGATAAGCCTTGGCCACACTGAGGTCGGGACTCACGCGCACGACGCTCACCGACACGAGCACGCCGTGGGTCTTGCTGGTTTCCTGGCGGAATATCTCGCTGAGCTCTTTCTGCAACAGACGACTTATCTTGTTTTGACGGGTAGTTTCCATAAGATATTGAGATTAGGAGGTTTGGGGTCGAAGTTACATTTTCCCGGTGAAAAATCAAAGCGCCGAGGGAGAATGTTTTTTCCACATCACGGTAAGGCCGTCGCGCAAGGGAAGAATGACCTTCTCGATGCGGTCGTCGGCCGCGATTTTATCGTTGAAGGCCATGACGGCGCGCGTCTGGGTGTCGTGGGAATGACCGTCGCACACCTTGCTGTCCCACAACGTATTGTCGGCCAATATCACCCCTCCGGGAGAGACCCGGTCGAAGACCATGTCGTAGTAGTCGGAGTAACGGCGCTTGTCGGCATCGATAAAGACCAAATCGAACATGCCGCCGAGCCGGGGCACGACATCGAAGGCATCGCCCATGTGCAGATGTATGCGGTCGGCGACCGGTGACTGCGACAAGTGCGCCCGGGTAAAATCTTCGATTTCATCGTCGATTTCGACCGTGTGCAACTCGGCGTCGGCAGGCATACCCTCGGCCAGGCACAGGGTGGAGTAACCGGTAAACGTGCCTATTTCGAGCAGGCGCCGCGGACGTTGCAGGCGGCATATCATTTTGAGAATGCGTCCCTGCAAATGACCCGACATCATGCGGGGCCGCAACGAATGGATATAGGTATCGCGACTCAGGCGAGCCAACAAATCGCCCTCGGCATCGATGTGGGCAAGAATATATTCTTGAATATTCTCCTCTTCGGCCATCTCAACACACGTCTTCGAGATTGGGGAGGATATAGCGGTCATATCCTTTCAGCACCAATCCGGCTTTGTTGATTTCGAGGAACGAGCTGCCCGACCCTTCACCGAAAGCCCCTCCGATGTAGGCAATCAGGTCGTCGCTGGTAATCATTCCGTTCTCGATGAGCGACGAGAGCCCTTTGAAGAGATATTCGCGCGAAGTCGACATCTCATGCTGGTAGAAGGCTATGACACCATAGGAAAGGGCCAACTGACGCATCGTGCGTTCACTGTAACATACGGCCAGCACCGGGTCCTGACCACGATAGGCGGCCAGGTTGCGAGCCGTGCGGCCGGTGTAGCTGTCGGTAACGATGGCTTTCACGCCGAGCACCTTGGCCGACTCCACGGCATGCTTGGCCAGGAACGAGGTGGTGTCGATGACTTCCCCTTCGACGTTTACCTGAATATCGTTGTCGGAGAGTTTCGAAAGCTCGGCTTCCTTGGCGATGCGCGACATGGTGGCAATGGCCTCCACGGGATATTTGCCATAGGCGGTCTCGCCGCTCAGCATGAGGGCGTCGGTGCGATAATAGATGGCATTGGCAATATCGGTCACCTCGGCGCGGGTGGGACGCGGATTTTTTATCATCGAATGCAACATCTGCGTGGCCACGATAACAGGCTTCTTGGCCTGCACGCATTTCTTGATGAGACGGCGCTGTATGCCGGGGATCTTCTCCTGCGGCACCTCGATGCCCAGGTCGCCGCGGGCGACCATGACGCCGTAGGCCACTTCGAGTATCTCGTCGATATTGTCGACACCTTCCTGGTTCTCGATTTTGGCAATGATTTTTATCTTGCTGTTGTGGGCATCGAGAATCTCCTGTATGGCCAAGACATCTTGCCGGTTGCGCACAAACGAGTGGGCGATAAAATCGATGTCCTTGTCGATGGCATAGAGAATGTTGCGACGGTCCTTCTCGGTGAGGGCGGGCAGGTTGATGCGCACACCGGGCACGTTCACACTCTTACGCGAGCCCAGTTCTCCGGCATTCTGCGCCACGCACAAGAGGTAGTCTTCGTGCTTTTCGAGTACGCGGAATTCGAGTTCGCCGTCGTCGATGAGCACGACACTGTCGACCGAAAGGTCTTTGGTGAAGTCGACATACGATACGTTGATTTGGTCATGTGTCGTAAAAGCATCGGGCTTGCCCGACATGCGCACAATATCGCCGGCGGTAAAGGAAATGCTCCCGTCATTCTCTATAAAAGTCGTTCTCACTTCGGGGCCTTTCGTGTCCATGAGAATGGCTATCGTATTGGAAACAGCTCTTACATTATTAATAATACGGTCGAAGCCTTCGGCGGTGAGGTGGGCCGAATTCATTCGCACTACGT
This sequence comes from Candidatus Caccoplasma merdavium, assembly GCA_018715595.1. NCBI lineage: Bacteria > Pseudomonadati > Bacteroidota > Bacteroidia > Bacteroidales > Bacteroidaceae > Candidatus Caccoplasma > Candidatus Caccoplasma merdavium. Next base: position 45,146 of record DVLI01000011.1, read on the forward strand.
TCATTCCGTTTTCGAAAAGTGCACGCACGAAATCGACGTCGCAACGCTTGTCCGAAACCGTAGCAACAATCTTTGTCTGTTTTGATGTCATATTATATAGGATAGGTTTACTTGTTTTTTTCTGTTTCGAGAAGCGCCTCGACGGCGAGGCGGTAAGAGTCGAGCCCGAAACCGGCTATCGAACCCCGACAGGCGGCGGCAATCATCGACACATGGCGATAAGGCTCACGGGCATGGATATTGGAAATGTGCACTTCGACCACAGGTGCCGGCACGGCCCTGATGGCATCGGAAAGAGCAATGGAGGTGTGGGTGTAGGCTCCGGCATTGAGCACAATGCCCACGGGCGAGAAACCGCACGCGTGGATTTGGTTTATCAACTCGCCTTCGACGTTCGACTGGTAATAGTGAATGGTGTGGTGGGGATAGCGGGCCCGCAACGTTTCGAGATAACTTTCAAACGAAGCGTCGCCATAAACGCTCTTCTCGCGTTTCCCCAACAAATTCAAGTTCGGTCCGTTAATAATCCATATATCCATAAGTCAAAAGATTTCGTATCTTTGCCACCAGGAAAACCTCCAATCAGGGAGAGAAGTTCGATTGTAACAAAATTTTCGGCAAAAGTACAAAAAGATTACGAAATACAGCGCAATATCACCATGATTGTTAGCCATTCGAAGTTGTTAAAATCGTTCTCGCGCCACCTGAAACTCGAAAAAGGAGTCTCGGACAATACCATCGACGGCTATCTGCATGACGTAGACAAACTCTTCCGTTACCTCTCCCCCGACTCAGAACCCAGCATCGACCAACTGGCCGGAGCCAACATCACCCAGTTTATCTGCCAGTTGCAAGACCTCGGCATACAGGCCCGCTCCCAAGCCCGCATCATCTCGGGGCTGAAAGCCTTCTACACCTTCCTGCGCCTCGAAGGGTACATCGACAACGACCCGATGGAACTCATCGAAGGTCCCAAGTTGGGCCGCAAGTTGCCCGAAGTCCTCACCGTCGAGGAGATAGATGCCATCATCGGGTCGTTCGACATGTCACGCCCCGAAAGCCAACGCAACCGCGCCATCATCGAGACGATGTATGACTGTGGGCTGCGGGTCTCGGAACTCGTTGGGTTGCGCCTCTCGCAGATACATGCCGACGACGAGTACATCATCGTCGAGGGAAAAGGCAGCAAGCAGCGGCTCGTCCCCATCTCGCAAAACGCCCTGCACGAGATACGGCTCTACCTGCAAGACCGCCGCCACCTCACCCCCAAACGGGGCGACGAAGACATACTCTTCCTCAACCGGCGCGGCGGACGCCTGAGCCGCGTGATGATATTCTACATCATCAAGGAACGGTGCGAAGCCTGCGGCATACAAAAAAACATCAGCCCCCACACCCTGCGCCACAGCTTTGCCACCCACCTGCTCGAAGGGGGAGCCAACCTGCGCGCCATACAACAAATGCTCGGCCACGAAAGCATCACCACCACCGAAATCTATGTGCATCTCGACAATGCCCTGTTGCGCAGCGAGATACTCACCCACCACCCCCGCAACCACCGGAAGTGAAAAATCATCGCTCCGACCCCATCCGGCACGAGACAAGCGCGGGAAATATCCACGGCTTGCAAAGACAAAATATATTCGCTACATTTGCTCGTCACACAACTATCGACACATGACTTCACCGGCAATAAGCATCATCGTTCCCTGTTTCAAGCAGGCCGAATATCTGCCCGAAGCGCTCGACTCGCTCATCGCCCAAACTTTTGAGAACTGGGAAGCGATTGTCGTAAACGACGGGTCACCCGACCACACCGAGGAAATCGCCCTCGCCTACGCTGCCAAGGACCCCCGCATCAAATATCTGCCGCTCGAAAACGGCGGCGTGGCCCGAGCCCGAAACCGGGGCATCGCCATCGCCCAAGGCGAGTATATCCTACCGCTCGACGCCGACGATACCATCGCCCCCACTTATCTCGAAAAAGCCAAAGCCGCACTCGACAACAATCCGGCCCTCAAAGCCGTCTATTGCCAAGCGCAACTCTTCGGCAGCCAAAAGGGACCCTGGGGAGTCAAATACCGCGACTATAAAACACTGCTCGTTGTCAATTCGATATTCGTCACGACCCTCTTCCGCAAAGCCGACGCCGAGGCCATCGGGGGATTCGACGAGAAAATGATCTCGGGACATGAAGACTGGGATTTCTTCATTCGCCTCCTCGGCGGAGACGGACACATCTACCAAATACCCGAAACACTCTTCAACTACCGCATCAAGAATTTGTCGCGGAACACCGAAGCCGTCAAACGGCTTTCCGACACCCAATACTACCTGCTCGACAAGAACCGGGCTCTTTACCAGCAATTCTATCCGCTGCCTTTCAACGGTATCGGAGGCGCCGAAATCATGGCCGCAGAGGCCGAAGCCCTGCGTAGCGAAGTCGTCAAATACCGTGAACGACGGCGAAACCGATGGTACAAGAGACTATACCGCGCCCTGTTGGGCAAGCAATAGGGCATACCCGACAAAAAAGCTGAAACAATCTCTACACCGCCCTGTTGCCGGAAGACAAATTTAACCTACCTTTGCAGCCTCAAAAGAGCACAAGAAAAAGACATGAAAGTTTCTGTGATTATTCCCAATTACTGCCACGCCCGCTTTTTGAACAGACGCATCGACTCGGTACTCAACCAGACCTACGACGATTTCGAGGTCATCATTCTCGACGACTGCTCCACCGACAACAGCCGCGACATCATCGAGACATACCGCCACCACCCCCGCGTGTCGCATATCGTCTACAACGAAAAGAACAGCGGGTCGACCTTCGTGCAATGGGACAAGGGCTTCGAACTGGCACAAGGCCAATACATCTGGATTGCCGAGAGCGACGATGAGGCCGCCCCTACCTTCCTCGAAGAATGCGTCACCCAACTCGAAAAACACCCCTCGGCCACGATAGCTTTCTCCGACTGCCTTTTTGTCGACGAAAACACCGAGGACCTGCACGAGCCCAAATTGCAACTCTCCTACCGGCTGAGAGACAAAAAACGCGACACGCCCTACACCCTTTTCGACGGCCGGGCGTTTATCAACCACCGCATGTTCTACCAGAACTATATCATGAACGCCAGCATGGTCGTTTTCCGCAAAGACGCCCGCCCCACAAACGAAGCCTACAAAAAATACCGCTATGTGGGCGACTGGCTTTTCTGGGTAGGCTTGCTGCTCAACGGCGACGCCGTGTATATCGACAAGCCCCTCGACTACTTCCGCCAACACGGCAAGAACACCACCTCGAAATCGATTTCCACGGGAAACAACTACAAAGAGATGGCCCACCTGATGCAGGACATCTGCCGGCAGGTAAATCCGCCGCGAGGATTCAAGCTCTTTCTTTACGGGCGTTTCCTGGTACGCATCAAACGCCTGCACAAAGGCTTTGAATACCGACACGACACCATCGAAGAGATTTACGACTATTGGGGCGATATACAGAACCCGCTGACGGCCATCGTCTGGTACCGCCTGGCAAAAATCCTGCACATCTACCGCGACGAGAAACCGTATATGCCCTGATTCCACCTCCCCGCGTGCAGCAATAGGCGACACTCGGCCATTTTATAAATATACCTCGAAACGCTTACAGACATGTCTTCAAACGTCAAAATCGTCATTCCCGTATACCAGGTGCCCCTCACCCCGCAGGAGGAACTGTCGGTAAAACAGTCGGCAAAAGTGTTGCACAACTATCCGATATGCTTCGTCGTGCCGCAAGGATTATCGACCGAAAGCCTCCAAGCACTCGTCCCCCAGGCCGAAATCATCGCCGTGAGTGACGAATGGCTGGGTCGCAAAAACGGCATCGGCGGCTATAACCGCATGATGATGTCACGCGAATTTTACGACCTGTTTTCCGACATGGAGTATATTCTCATCTGCCAGCCCGACGTGTGGATATTCCGCGATGAATTGGAGGCATGGTGCCAAAAAGGCTATGACTATGTGGGGGCACCGTGGATCAAGCACCCGAGATACAAGCATTTCATTCCCCGGGCATGGCTCCACCTGCAAAAGGCATTCCACCCGCAACGACTCGTGCACCGGCTCGACACGCTCGGCCGCATCGGCAACGGCGGCCTCTCGCTGCGTCGGGTCGGCTCGTTCAGAAACGCTTGCGCAAAATACCAGAAAACCATCGACCACTTCTGCCGGCACCGGCACCACCTCTACAACGAAGATGTCTTCTGGGCCGTCATTCCCAAAGAATTCAAATACCCCACGGTCGAAGAGGCACTGGGCTTCTCATTCGATGTGAAACCCGGCCTGCTCTATGAGATGAGCGGCGAAAAACTGCCGTTCGGCTGTCACGGGTGGACCAAACCGCGGCTCTTCAAATTCTGGAAGAACCACATTCCCTATACCCCCGAGCCTGAAACACGGCAATAACCCGTCCCAAACGCAGCAAAGAGTGTGCACGCCTCTGGCAACGCACCGCAAGACGGCCGTTACACAAGAGAAAAAAGAAAAAGAGAAAATCGACGCGGGAAAGAACGTACAGAAAAAGAAGACAGAGCGCTATTTGCGACCGAAGTCGGCCGGCACCTCTCCCCACTCGCGGGTCTCCCACTTGACAATTTTGTTGGCATAAGCATTCTCCCGCAACCACTTCTCGGCGCGGGCAATAAGGTCGAATATGGGAGCGTTCTTCTCGGTGCGCGCCAACTTGGTTTTGCACTGCTTGGCCCGTACCCAGGCAATGGCATTGCGGCTGTCGGAGCAGACGGTCATCGCGCTGTTGTTCTTTTTCAACAACGCCAACGCATGCACCAGCGCCAAGAACTCACCCACATTGTTGGTTCCGTCGGGAAAAGGTCCCACCCTGAAAAGCACCTGGCCCGTGCGCACATACACCCCGCGATACTCCATCACACCGGGATTGCCGAGACACGACGCATCGACCGCCACCGAGTCGAGCAACCATTCGGGGCACGACGCCGTCACCGGCGCCGCCCCGCTCCCCGAGGCCGACCGCCCGGCATAATAGGCCGAATAACCTTCCCGAAAAGCCGCCGTAGCCTCTTCTTGCGAAGCAAAACTCTTGTATTTGGCGCCGGCATAGTTCTGCACCTGCCTACGGCACTCCGCCCAAGAAGAATATATTCCCGGCGAAACGCCCTCCCACACCACATAATATTTCGAATTTCCCATCTTACCGTTGCTTTTGCCACACAAATATAGGGATATTTATTGAGTTGTCGGCAAAATAGGTTATTTTTGCAGTTGTCAAGCAAGAGACACAGCAGACACGAAACAACCCAATGAAACGCATCTTCCTCATCGGATTCATGGGCTCGGGAAAAACGACCCTCGGCAAAGCCCTCTCCCGCCAGTTAGGCATCGACTTCATCGACCTCGACCTTTACATCGAAGCCCGATACCACAAAACCATACGGGAAATCTTTGCCGAAAGTGGAGAAGAACGGTTCAGGCAAATCGAGAAATCACTCCTGCACGAAGTCGCCGACTTCGAAAACGTCATCATTGCAGCCGGCGGAGGAACCCCCTGCTTCTTCGACAACATCGACTACATGAACGCGCACGGGACCTGCATCTACTTGAAGGCCACGACCGACGAGCTATGCCACCGGCTGGCCAACGGCCGCGACACCCGCCCCCTCTTGCAGGGAAAAAACGATGAGGAGCTGCGGCAATACATCGAACACACCCTGTCGCAACGCGACCCCTTCTACTCCCGCGCCGCCCTCCATTTCGACACCGGGACACTCAATACCCGGCGCGAAATCGACAACACGGTAGAACGGTTGCTGCAACACCTCCGCGACAAACAGATGGCTTGACAACGCAAGAGAGAGGAAAAGAACGATTTTTCCACAAACCAGTTGTTTGAATTACATTTTTTTATTTCCTTTGCGGTTTCAAAAGAAATCTGTTTGCAATACGACAGTTTTTGCTACGCAATGAAAGAACAAAAAAAAACAGTTAACAAAACGACATAAGATAAAGTACGAATCAACATAAAACAAGGCATTATGTCAGAACAAACACATGTGAAAGAATTAGAAAATGTAGTCGTTCGTTTCTCGGGCGACTCGGGCGACGGCATGCAACTGGCCGGCAACCTCTTTTCTAACATTTCGGCCGCCATCGGAGACGAAATATCGACCTTCCCCGATTATCCCGCCGAGATACGCGCCCCGCAAGGAACACTGGGCGGAGTATCAGGATTCCAAGTACACATAGGCAAAGGCGTTTACACCCCCGGCGACAAAGCCGATGTGCTGGTAGCCATGAACCCTGCGGCGCTGAAAACCAACATCAAATATGTAAAACCCAACGGTGTCATACTCTTCGACACCGACTCATTCGAGAAAAGCGACCTCGAAAAAGCCGCTTTCAAGACCGACGACCCCTTTGCCGAACTCGGCATCACCCAACAACTCGTGCCCGTGGCCATCACCACCATGGTGAAAGACTCCCTCGCCGACTCAGGACTCGACAACAAAGCCATACTGCGTTGCAAGAACATGTTCGCCCTCGGCCTCATCTGCTGGCTCTTTGAACGCCCGCTCGAACAGGCCGAACACCTGTTGCAAAACAAATTCGCCAAAAAGCCGTCGATTCTCGAAGCCAACATCAAGGTCATGACCGACGGATACCACTACGGCGGAAACATTCACGCCTCGGTCACCACCTATCACATCGAAACCAGCGATGCCAGAAAAGGTATCTATACCGACATCAACGGCAACCGCGCCACGGCACTGGGGCTCATCGCCGCCTCCGAAAAATCGGGACGCCCCCTCTTCCTGGGCAGCTACCCCATCACCCCGGCCAGCGACATTCTGCACGAATTGGCCAAACGCAAGGACCTCGGCGTGAAAGTGGTACAGGCCGAAGACGAAATCGCCGGCGTATGCACCGCCATCGGCGCCAGTTTCGCCGGCGACCTGGCCGCCACCTCGACCTCGGGACCCGGTCTCGCCTTGAAGAGCGAAGCCATAGGTCTCGCCGTCATGGCCGAATTGCCGCTCGTCATCATCGACGTGCAACGCGGCGGACCATCGACCGGCCTGCCCACCAAGTCGGAACAGACCGACCTGCTGCAAGCCCTCTACGGCCGCAACGGCGAGTCGCCCGTTGTCGTGCTGGCCGCCTCGACCCCGACCAACTGCTTCGACATGGCCTTCCAAGCCGCCAAAATCGCGCTCGAACACATGACCCCCGTCATCTTGCTCACCGACGCCTTCATCGCCAACGGCTCCTCGGCCTGGCGCATTCCCGAAATGAGCGAATACCCCGACATCAAGCCCAACTATGTAAAACCCGAAATGCTCGCCGAGGACTGGAAACCCTACAAACGCGACCCCGAGACACACGTCCGTTACTGGGCCATACCGGGCACCGAAGGCTTCATGCACCGGCTGGGCGGTCTCGAAAAAGACAATGTGACCAGTGCCATATCGACCGACCCCGCCAACCACCAACGCATGACCGACCTGCGTCAGGCCAAAATCGACTACATCGCCAACTGCATTCCCGCCCTCGAAGTCAAGGGGAACCCCGATGCCGACCTGCTCGTCGTAGGCTGGGGCGGCACCTACGGACACCTCTTCTCGGCCGTCGATGAGCTGAACCACGAAGGCAAGAAAGTGGCACTCGCACACTTCAACTACATCAACCCCCTGCCCGCCAACACCGCCGAGGTGCTGAAACGCTACAAGAAAGTGGTCGTATGCGAACAGAACAACGGACAGTTCGCCACCCAGCTCTGCGGCAAAATCCCGGGGCTCGTCGTCAACCGCTTCAACCGCGTACAAGGCCAGCCTTTCATGGTAAGCGAGCTGAAAGAACATTTCATTAAACTTATGGAGGAATAACCATGGACAACAAAGTATATACCGCAAAAGATTACAAAAGCGACCAATATGTGCGTTGGTGCCCCGGGTGTGGCGACCACGCCATCGTAAACACCCTGCAAAAAGCCATGGCCGAGCTGGGCGTTCCCCCGCATGAAATCGCCGTCATTTCGGGTATCGGCTGCTCCTCGCGCCTGCCCTACTACATGAACACCTACGGCTTCCACACCATTCACGGTCGTGCCGCCGCCATCGCCACCGGAGTGAAAACCGCCAATCCCGCCCTCACCGTATGGCAGGTCAGCGGCGACGGCGACTGCCTCGCCATCGGCGGAAACCACTTCATACACATTCTACGCCGCAACGTCGATGTCAACATCTTGCTGCTCAACAACAAAATCTACGGCCTCACCAAGGGACAATACTCCCCCACGAGCGACCGCGGAGCCATAACCAAATCGTCGCCCTACGGCACCGTCGAAGACCCCTTCATTCCCGCCGAGCTCACCTTCGGTGCCCGCGGACACTTCTTCGCCCGCGCCATCGACGTCGACCTCGAAGTCTCGAAAGAGTGCATGATAGCCGCCGGCCGCCACAAAGGAGCCGCCGTGGTCGAGATACTCCAAAACTGCGTCATCTTCAACGACAAGATACACAGCTATGTGGCCGACCGCGAGTTCCGCGCCGACCGCACCATACACCTGCGCCAGGGCGAAAAGATGCTCTTCGGCAAGAACATGGACAAAGGTCTCGTTCTCGACGGCTATAAACTCAAAGCCGTCACCGTAGGCGAAAACGGCGTCACCCTCGACGACATTCTCACCCACGACGCCACCTCGGCCAACGACATCATGCACCAGATGCTTGCCATGATGGACGGCCACGAACTCCCCCTGGCTGTCGGCGTGATACGCGACGTCGAAGCACCGACCTACGAAAAGGAGGTCGAGGCCCAAGTCAATGCCGTGCGCGCCAAGAATCCCAACAAGACCCTGCGCGACCTGCTCCTCGAAGGCGACACCTGGGAGGTAAAATAATCGTTCCCCCCTATACATGGCGAAGGGCTGCCGAGTGTCTCGGCAGCCCTTCCTTTTTTACCCGTGAAAGAGAACGACCGACGCTCCCTCGCATGACAACCGGAGAGAAACGTCATTCATATATCAGCGTGGAAAGCGCCGATTCATCGAAAATTTCGTTTGCCACCTCACGCAGTTCCTCCGCCGAAACGGCCTCGATGCGGGCAAAGGTTTCTTCGAGAGAATCGTACTTGCCATAGTAGAGGAACGCCTTGCCCATGCCCAGCGCCATATTCTCGCTGTTCTCGGTACCCACCGCAATCTGCCCCATGAACTGACGTTTCGCCATGGCCAGTTGCAAGCCGGTAAGAGGGTGCTCTCGCAGCCGCTGCAACTCCCGCGACAGAAGCGAGAGACAACGGTCGACCTTCGACGGGTCGGTACCGAAATAGACGGCAAAAACCCCCGTATCGGTATATGTGGTCACCGACGACTCCACCGTATAGACACAACCCGTCTTTTCGCGCAACGCGATATTGAGGCGGCTGTTCATGCCGGGGCCGCCCAAGAGGTTGTTGAGAAGGAAAAGCGCCGTGCGACGAGGGTCATACATGTCATAAGCCCGGTTACCCACCAAGACATGCGCCTGATGCGTATCGAGCGGCACGCGCCTCACAAAAGGCTCATAACGGCCGGGAAGAGCGCGCCGCGACAAAGGAGCACCGGCACCGGCCTCGCCCATGTGGCGCGCAAGCGTGGCCACCACCCGGGAGAGAGGGAGCTCCCCGCGATAGAAAAAGACCATGTTCGACGGGCGGTAATAGCGCGACAAAAAAGAGAGCCCGTGAGAAGGTCCGAACGAGAGCAGCGTGTCGCGGTCGCCCAAGATGTTGTGTCCCAAGGGGTGATGGCCGAACAGATAATTCTCGAACTCATCATAAATCAACTCCGAAGGGGTATCGCGATAAGAGTTGATTTCGTCGAGAATCACCTCCACCTCTTTCTCAACTTCTGACTCGGGAAAACGCGAGTGGAGTATGAGGTCGCTCATCAACTCGACGGCGCGGGCAAGATGCTCCGACAAGAACACCGAATAGAGGACCGTCTCCTCCTTGGTCGTGTAAGCGTTCAGCTCACCGCCCACCGTCTCCATGCGATTGAGAATGTGCCACGATTTGCGCCGCCCGGTCCCCTTGAAAAGCAGATGCTCCACGAAGTGGGCCAATCCGTCCTCGCCTTCGCCCTCGTCGCGCGAACCGGCATGTACCGTGAAACCGGCATAAGAGACCTTCGAAGGGACAAACTGGTAAATCATCTGCAACCCGTTGGGCAACATATATGTCGAATAATCGGCCATAACAAGAATTTTTACGCGACAAAAATACGACAATAAAACGACGGGGAGAAAAGAAAAGCGCAACGGCACTCAGAAAATCGGGAAAAAGGGAAAAAGATTCCCCAAAAAATATGTACCTTCGTGAAAATGTTTCACGCAAAGCCCGCCCGAAAACATGACCTCGCAAGAACGCATGCAGAAAATCCTGCAACAAGAAGCAACCGCCATTCTCAATATCCCCCTCGGTGACCCGTACGAGAAGGCCATCGCCCTCATCATCGAACAGGTGCACCGCAAAAAAGGCAAACTCGTGACCAGCGGCATGGGCAAAGCCGGGCAAATCGCCATGAACATTGCCACGACCTTCTGCTCCACGGGAATTCCCGCCGTGTTTCTCCACCCCAGCGAAGCCCAGCACGGCGACCTCGGCATCTTGCAGGAAAACGATGTGATGCTGGTCATCTCCAATTCGGGGAAAACCCGGGAGATTCTCGAATTACTCACGCTCGCAAAACGTTTAAGACCCGAGTTGCAATTCATCGTCATCACCGGGAACGACCGCAGCGAGTTGGCACAAAAAGCCGATGTATGCCTCTTCACCGGAGCACCGGCCGAGGTATGCCCCCTCGGTCTCACCCCCACCACCTCGACGACGATGATGACCGTCATCGGCGACATACTCGTGGTGAGCATCATGCAGGAAACCGGGTTCGACGCCACCCAATATGCCCTGCGCCACCACGGCGGCTACCTGGGACAACGCTCCCGCGAACAATCGGAACAATCGACCAAATAACCCCCAACACACCCGTCTTATGCGCAAAATCATCGGTATCGGAGAGACCATTCTCGACATCATTTTCAAAAACGGCCGCCCCACACAAGCCGTGCCGGGCGGTTCCACCTTCAACTCCATGGTCTCTCTGGGACGCTTGGGACTCCCCGTGCGTTTCATCACCGAAATCGGCAACGACACGGTAGGAAACATCATTCTCGACTTCATGCGCGCCAACGGCCTGTCGACCGAAAACATCGACCTCTTCGACGACGGATATGCCCAGTCGCCCATCTCCCTGGCATTCCTCAACGAGAACAACGATGCCCGATATGCCTTCTACCACAACTTCCCCCAGAAACGGCTCGACTTCGTATGGCCCATCGTCGAGGCCGACGACCTGGTGATCTTCGGCTCCTATTTTGCCGTGGACCCTCTGTTGCGGGACAAGATACAGGAATTCATCTCCTACGCCCACGAGCAGAAAGCCATTATCTACTACGACGTCAACTTCCGCAAGTCACATGCCCATGAAGCCATGCGCATCATGCCGGCCTTCATCGAGAACCTCGAATATGCCGACATCGTGCGCGGCTCGGCCGAAGACTTCGAGATACTCCTCCATGAGAACGACCCCGAAAAACTCTACCGCCGGCGCATCGTCTTCGACACCCCCAATTTCATCTTCACCGACGGAGGAAACGGCGTCGACGTTTTCTGCCTGGACGGGCATCGCCATCTCGACACGCCGCCTATAAAAACAGTCAGCACCATAGGCGCCGGAGATAATTTTAACGCAGGTATACTTTTCGCCCTGTGGCACAACAACATCACCCGGGAAGAGCTTCCGACACTGCCCATCGACCGCTGGGAAGAGGTCGCAAAGCACGGAATCGCCTTTGCATCAGAAGTTTGCCAATCATTCGACAACTACATTTCCACCTCTTTTGCCGCCCGTTACAAAGAGACAGACCATTAAAATCCATTTTTTATCCGGTATTAATAATCATTAAAGGAATTAAAGTTTCAGTTTCCCTCTATATATTTGGTTATCTTTGTCTTAACAGAACCGGATTCCCACATGGCGAAACTCACATCGAAATGTCTTTTGGCACTCCTGCTCGTTTTGGTATCCTGCACACCAAAACTCACTGATATAGAGGCAATTTGCGAAAACACCAACGATTCGTGCTATATCATCAAGTGGGAAGTATGGCCCGAAAGTCACGGACATGTGAAGATTTATGCATCGACCAGCCCCAAAACATTCGACCTCAAAAGCGAACCCGTTGCCCGATGCAAGATTTCCGATAAAATCTGCCACATCACCTTTGACAAAGCCGTTGACACACGGTATTATTTCCTGCTGCAATTCAACAAGAAAGACCATTACGTCGTTGCCACACGCGCTCCCCACATCGAAAACGTCAACAACCTAAGAGACTTGGGAGGCTACGAAAGCAGCCACAAGAACGCCGTGAAATGGGGCTACCTGTTCCGCTCGGGTTGCATGCAAGACATCGACAGCACCGGCATCAAAAAAATCAACAGCCTCGGCATCGGCACCCTCATCGATTTCTCCGACCACTCCCGGCATGCAGCACTCGACCCGGAACTGAAAATCGGGCAAATACGGCATCTGCCCATCAACCTCATCACGACAAGCCACATCTATGACCGGCTGAAAAACGAGACCCTGCGACGCGGCGACGCCAACATCTTCCTGCAAGACCTCTTCATCGCCCTCATCGACTCGGGCGCCCCCCTCTATCGGGAAATGTTCGACATACTTCTCGACGAGAACAACTATCCCGTCATACTCAGCGACAAATTCGGAAAAGATTATGTGGGCTTTGCCAGCGCCCTCGTGCTCGCAGCCCTCGATATACCCGAGGAGACCATCTACCAAGACTTCACCCTGAGCAACCAATACCTCGACCGGCGCGCCATCTCATTTGACTGCGCCGAGAGCTCGACCGACACCCAAGAAGCGGCCACGGCGCTCATGACCGTACGCAAACGCCAGCTTTTCTGCGCCATACGCCGCATCAAAAACCGCTACGAAAGCCTCCAAGGGTACCTCGAAAAAGAGATGGGCCTCACCCCCGAGAAGCGGAAAACACTGCAAGACATACTCCTTTACTGAACCTCCCGCCGCCAAGCCCCGCCGAAATATCAGGGCACATGGCCCAAATACCGAAATTATCCCTTACCTTTGCCGGCAAATCTTTTCCAACGGCCTGTCTCGCCTCGATTTCTTGCCGCACCTCCCGCAAAAATCGCCCAGCAGCTACGCGAAGAGAAATCATTCATTGCACTAATTACGCCACACACATGAAGACTTTCGAAGAATTGGGCATTTGCCCCGAAATTCTCAAAGCCATTACCGAGCTCGGATATGAACAGCCCATGCCCGTGCAAGAAGAGGTCATACCGCTCCTGCTCAACGAGAAAACCGACATCGTAGCCCTCGCCCAAACAGGCACCGGCAAGACAGCCGCCTTCGGGCTGCCCATCATACAGAAGACCGACCTCTCGACCCTCTCGACCCAGACCCTCATTCTCAGCCCCACCCGCGAGCTCTGCCTGCAAATCGCCGGCGACCTCAACGACTACTCGGCCCACATCGAGGGGCTGAAAGTGCTCCCCGTCTACGGAGGTTCGAGCATCGAGAGCCAGATACGCACCCTGAAAAAAGGCGTGCACATCATCGTCGCCACCCCCGGTCGCCTCATCGACCTCATCAACCGCGGCATGGTGCACCTCGACCAGGTGCGCACCGTCATCATGGACGAAGCCGACGAGATGCTCGACATGGGATTTACCGACAGCATCAACGAGATACTCTCCCAAGTACCCGAAGAGCGCCAAATGCTGCTCTTCTCGGCCACCATGCCCGCCGACATCGCCCGCATCGCCCAGCAATACATGCACGCCCCCCGCGAAATAGTCATCGGCAGCAAAAACGAAGGCGCCGAAAACGTCAAACACGTCTATTACCTCGTCCACGCCAAAGACAAATACCTCGCACTGAAACGCATTGCCGACTACTACCCCAACATCTACGGCATCATCTTCTGCCGCACCCGCCTCGAAACCCAGGAAATCGCCGACGCCCTCATCAAGGACGGCTACAACGCCGACTCCCTGCACGGCGACCTCTCGCAACAACAACGCGACGCGGTGATGCAGAAGTTCCGCCTGCACAACCTGCAACTGCTCGTCGCCACCGACGTCGCCGCCCGGGGACTCGATGTCGACAACCTCACCCATGTCATCAACTACGGCCTGCCCGAAGACATCGAGACCTACACCCACCGCAGCGGACGCACCGGCCGGGCCGGCAAGACAGGCACCTCCATCGCCATCATACATGTGAAAGAGAAACGCCGCATGCGCGACATCGAACGCATCATCGGCAAAAAATTCGAAAAAGGCACCATACCCACCGGGAAACAGATTTGCGAAAAACAACTCTACAACCTCATCGACCGCATCGAGAAAGTAAAAGTCAATGAAGAAGAGATTGCCACCTACCTGCCCGTCACCCTCAAACGGCTCTCGTGGCTCTCGACCGAAGACCTCGTGAAACGAGTCGTCTCGCTCGAATTCAACCGTCTCATCGACTATTATGCCGATGCCGACGAACTCGACATACCCGACGACAACACGCCCCGCGAAGCGAAAACCAAAGAACGCACGCACAGCCGCAACCGGCAGGCCACCCCGGGATTCACCCGCCTGCGCATCAACCTGGGCAAAGCCGACGGCTTCTATCCCAACACGCTCATCGACATGATCAACCGCAACGTGCCCGGCCGGGTGGCCATCGGGAAAATCGACATTCTCCCCGACTTCGCCCGCTTCGAAATCGAAGAAAAAGAGTCACATCGCACCCTGGCCATGCTCAAAAACCTCAACTTTTTCGGCAAACGGGTGCAAGTATCCCTCGACTCCGCCACCGGCAAAGACGAGCAGGAAAATGTCGAGAAAACGCGCATTCATCGAAAAAAAAGCGAACACGAACCTTCCCGGCCCCGCCGCAAAGGCTATGCCTTCGACGAGAGAAAAGGAAAAAGCCACAACTATTCAGGAAAGAAAGCGCACAAAAATAAGTAATTAAGTCTATCGGGGCAGTGAAATATTTTGTACTTTTGTTTCACTAAAAAAGAAGCATATGCGATCACCTTCGATATTCAATCTTTACTTCGTTCGCAGGCAGCACGCCCACGACCGCTACGCGGTTGCCGGCGATACCATACAGAAGGAGCAACTGCACTACCTGTTGCACTCGGCACGAAACACCGAAATCGGCAAACGCTACGATTTCGCCGGCATGAAAAGTTATGCCGACTTCGCCTCTCGCCTCCCCGTCATCGACTACGAGGGCCTGAAACCCTACGTCGACCGCATGCTCCACGGCGAGAACAACCTGATATGGCCCTCGCGGATAAAATGGTTTGCCAAGTCGTCGGGCACCACCAACGACAAGAGCAAATTCATTCCCGTAAGCGATGAATGTCTCAAACGGTGCCACTACCAGGGAGGATTCGACGTCGTAGCAACCTACTTCCGCAACTACCCCCACAACAAGCTCTTCTTCGGGAAAAGCCTCATCTTGGGCGGCAGCCACGCCATCAACCCCCTGTCGCCGGGCATCTCCTGCGGCGACCTCTCGGCCATACTGCTGCAAAACACCAGCACGCTGGTCAACTGCATGCGTGCCCCCAAACTCAAAATCGCCCTCATGAGCGAATGGGAAGCCAAGATAAAAGCCATCGTCAAAGACACGATGCACCGCAATATCGTGAGCCTCTCGGGCGTACCATCGTGGATGATGACCCTCATCAAGCAAATCTTGCTGGAAAAAGGCGTCCAAAACCTCACCGAAGTATGGCCCAACCTCGAAGTCTTTTTCCACGGAGGCATCAGTTTCGAGCCCTACCGGCAATACTACAAAGAGCTGATACCCACAGACGCCATGCACTATGTCGAGACCTACAACGCCTCCGAAGGATTCTTCGGCATACAGAACGACCCCGCCCGACACGACATGCTGCTCATGCTCGACCTGGGCGTGTTCTTCGAATTTATCCCTTTGAACGAACTCGAAAAAGAAAATCCCCGCATACTCCCGTTGTGGGAAATCGAAGAGGGCGGCAACTATGCCCTCGTCATCTCATCGACCAACGGCCTGTGGCGGTACATCATCGGCGACACGGTAAAAATCACCTCGACACGCCCGGTAAAATTCACCATCTCGGGACGCACCAAACACTTCATCAACGCATTCGGCGAAGAGTTGATGGTCGCCAACGCCGAAAAAGGAATGGCAAAAGCCTGCGAGATGACCGGCAGCAAAGTACTCAATTACAGCGCCGCCCCGGTATTCATGTCAGACAAGAGCCGCGGACACCACCAGTGGCTCATCGAGTTTGAAAAGGCTCCCGCCGACCTCGAAGCCTTCGCCGACATACTCGACAAGGCCCTGCAAGAGGTAAACTCGGACTACGAAGCCAAACGCTACAAAGGCATCTTCCTCGACCGCCTCGAAATCGTCAAAGCAAGACCCCACCTCTTCGACGACTGGTTGCGCGAAAAAGGAAAGCTGGGCGGACAACACAAGATACCCCGCCTGAGCAACACCCGCGACCTCATCGAAAGCATGTTGAAAATGAATCATTAACCCTTTCCACCATAAGACCCTATTGCCAATGGAAAAAAATTACAAACGAATACTCGTCACTACGGCATTACCTTATGCCAACGGCCCGGTACACATCGGACACCTGGCCGGCGTGTATGTACCCGCCGACATCTATACCCGCTACCAACGGCTCAAAGGCCGCGACGTCATTCTCATCGGAGGCTCCGACGAGCACGGCGTGCCCATCACCCTCAAAGCCCGCAAAGAAGGCGTTACGCCCCAAGATATAGTAGACCGTTACCACAACATCATCAAAAAATCGTTCGAGGAATTTGGCATCTCCTTCGACATCTATTCACGCACGACATCGGACATTCACGAGAAAATGGCGTCGGACTTCTTCCGCACCCTCTACGACAAAGGCGTCTTCATCGAGAAAGAGAGCGAACAATATTACGACGAAGAGGCCGGACAGTTCCTCGCCGACCGCTACATCACCGGCACCTGCCCCCACTGCAAGAACGAACATGCCTACGGCGACCAATGCGAAGCCTGCGGCACATCGCTCAATGCCACCGACCTCATCAACCCCAAGTCGACCATCAGCGGAAGCCGTCCCGTGCTGCGCAAGACCAAACACTGGTACCTCCCCCTCGACCGTTACGAGGGCTTCCTGCGGGAATGGATTCTCGAAGGCCACAAAGAGTGGAAACCCAACGTCTACGGACAATGCAAGTCGTGGCTCGACATGGGCCTGCAACCCCGCGCCGTGAGCCGTGACCTCGACTGGGGCGTACCCGTACCCGTCGAAGGAGCCGAAGGCAAAGTGCTCTATGTGTGGTTCGACGCCCCCATCGGATACATCTCCAACACCAAAGAACTGCTGCCCGACACCTGGGAACGCTACTGGAAAGACCCCGAAACCAAACTCGTGCATTTCATCGGGAAAGACAACATCGTGTTCCACTGCATCGTATTCCCCGTCATGCTCAAAGCCGAAGGCAGCTATATCCTGCCCGAAAACGTGCCGGCCAACGAATTCCTCAACCTCGAAGGCGACAAGATTTCGACCTCGCGCAACTGGGCCGTGTGGTTGCACGAATACCTCGAAGAGTTCCCCGGCAAACAGGACGTGCTGCGTTACGTCCTCACGGCCAACGCCCCCGAGACCAAAGACAACGACTTCACCTGGAAAGACTTCCAGGCCCGCAACAACAACGAGCTCGTGGCCATACTGGGTAACTTCATCAACCGCTCCCTGGTGCTCACCCACAAATATTTCGAAGGGAAAGTACCCGCCTGCGGAGAACTCACCGACTATGACCGCGACACGCTGCGCGAATTTTCCGACGTGAAGGCCCGCCTCGAAAGCAGCATCGAAAACTACCGCTTCCGCGACGCGCTGAAAGAGGCCATGAACCTCGCCCGCATCGGCAACAAATACCTCGCCGATACCGAGCCTTGGAAACTCGCCAAGAGCGACATGCCCCGTGTGGCAACGATACTCAATCTCGCCTTGCAAATCTCGGCCAACCTGGCCATCGCCTTCGAGCCCTTCCTGCCCTTCTCGGCCGCCAAGATACGCACGATGCTGGGATTGTCGACCATCGACTGGGACATGCTGGGACACACCGACATTCTTGCCGTCGGCACCCAACTGGCACAACCCGAGCTGCTCTTCGAGAAAATCGACGACAGCGTCATCGACGCCCAAATCAAAAAACTTCACGACACCAAAATCGCCAACGAAAAGGCCAACCATGTGACCGAACCCATCGCCCCGACCATCGAATTCGACGACTTCACCAAACTCGACATTCGCGTGGGCAAGGTGCTCGAATGCCAAAAGGTTCCCAAAGCCGACAAGCTCCTGCAATTCAAAATCGACGACGGACTGGGTGGCCGCACCATCGTATCGGGCATCGCCAAGCATTACCGTCCCGAGGAACTCGTGGGCAAACAGGTGTGCTTCATCGCCAACCTCGCCCCCCGCAAGCTCAAAGGCATCGAGTCGCAGGGTATGATACTCTCGGCCGAAGATGCCGACGGCCGCCTCGTGGTCATCACACCGCAAGACGACGTAACGGCCGGTTCGTGCGTAAAATAACCCCCATCAATCAGTCCCACCCCGGCCCCCGCTGCCGGGGTGGACTTTTTTCCCGACGCCCATGCCCGACTCCCTCAAAAAAAGAACCCTCAATGCCCTCGTTTGGAGTTTCATCGACAAATGCGGGCAACAACTGCTCTATTTTGTCTCGGGCATTATCCTCGCCAATCTCCTCACCCCCGAAGATTACGGCCAAATAGGCGTCCTCACGCTCTTTATCACCCTCTCGGGCATCTTGGTCGACAGCGGGTTCGGTTCGGCCCTCATTCGCAAAAAAAACGCCACTGAGGCCGATTACAGCACGATATTCTACTTCAATCTGGCCGTCAGCCTCGTCTTCTACCTTATCCTCTTCGCGGCCGCCCCATACATCGCCGACTTCTTCGAGATACCCTCCCTCACGCTCGTCGCCCGCATACTGTTCCTGTCGATACTCTTCCAAGGGTGCGGACTCATACAGCAGGTGCGGCTCACCAAGCACATCGCCTTCACCCATCTGGCCCGCATCAACATCGCAGCCATACTGTTCGGTTCGACGGCCGCCATCATCTACGCCTGGCAAGGTGGCGGCGTGTGGGCCCTGGTCGTGCAGCAACTGCTCATCACCCTGCTCCGCGCCATACTGCTGTGGGTCTACGGGCACTGGCGTCCCCGGGCGCGGTTCAGCCTCCAATCGATACGCGAATTTCTCTCTTACAGCAGCCAGCTCATCGGCACCGGCGTGCTCAACGCCATTTACAACAACATCTACCCCATGCTCATCGGCAAAGGATACAGCACGGCATCGGTAGGCTTTTACACGCAGGCGCACCGGTTCCAGGAGATACCTTCGTCGCTCGTGGCCACGATTTTCCGCAGCGTGGCATTCCCGGTGCTCTCGACCATCAACGACGACGCCGACCGCATGATACGCATCTTCGGCAAATACATTCGCACGATTTCCTTCTTCATCTTCCCGGTGATGGCACTCTTTATCGTCATCGCCGAACCCCTCGTGCTGGTATTGCTCTCGGAAAAATGGGCAGCCTCCATACCCTACCTGCAACGCCTGTGCATAGCCGGAGCCTTCTCTCCGTTTATCATTCTCTACTACGACCTGTTCAACACGATAGGCCGCTCCGACATCAACCTGAAAACAGAAATCGTGAAGAAAATCCTCCTCACGGCCGGTATACTCCTCTGCTTCGGCAAAGGCATCATCGCCCTCATCTGGCTGTGGGTGGCCTACACGCTGGCCTCCCTGCTGGCCTCGATGCTGCTGGGGCAGTCGTTTACCGCCTACCGCGCCGCACGTTTCGTGTGCGACATCACGCCGTGCCTCCTGTTGTCGGCCGTGGCGGGCGTCGCAGCGTGGGGCGTGTTTCTTCTGTGCCCGACACTCCTTCTGCGACTCATCGCCCCCCTGCTCACCTTCACCGTCGTCTACCTGCTGTGCACCTATCTGGCACGCGTCGAGATATGGAAAGAGTTCTTCAAGTGGAAAGAAGAACGCCGCAACCCGAAAGCATCATGATTCACCCCCTCCCAATCGCCAACGCCATGGAAACACCGCTTTTTTCGATTATCACGATTACCTTCAACGCCGAATCGACACTAAGGCCCACCCTCGAATCGGTAGCCGCCCAAACCTACAAAGGCTATGAATATCTCATCATCGACGGGGCTTCCCGCGATGCAACGGTAGAACTTGCCCGGCAATACCCCTGCGTGTCGCACATCGTGAGCGAACCCGACCGCGGCCTCTACGACGCCATGAACAAAGGCATTGCCGCGGCCAACGGCGAATACCTCATCTTTCTCAACGCGGGCGACAGCCTCTATGCACCCGATACGCTGCAAAAGATAGCCGATTTCATCGGAGAAAACCGTCCCGACATCATTTACGGCGAGACGGCCATCGTCGACAGCGAGCGGCGTTTTATCTCGATGAGAAGGCTGAAAGCGCCCGAAAAACTCACCTGGAAAAGTTTCCGCATGGGAATGCTGGTATGCCACCAAGCCTTCATCGCACGCCGCCGGCTGGCTCCGACCTACGACCTTACCTACCGCTTCTCGGGCGACTTCGACTGGTGCATTCGCTGCATGAAAAAAGCCGACTCGATTGTCAACACGCATCTCACCCTCATCAACTACCTCAACGAAGGGGTCACCACGCGCAACCACAAAGCCTCGCTCAAAGAGCGCTATCACATCATGGTGAAATATTACGGCCGCATACCGGTCATGCTGCTGCACCTGTGGTTTGCCGTGCGCTACTACACCACCCGCCTGCTGGGTCGACAGGTATAGAAACGACCCTCATTCATCGCCAAGCCGGCAAAGGTCGGGGAAAAAAGGAGAAAAACGATAATAAAACAACGCTTGCCCCGGCATACGGGTCGCGCCGCGCAAGCAAGCAAGGGCAAGACGAGAGACGGAAAACGGACGGTTCCCCCGCCTGACAGCCGCCGGCCCCACAAAACAAACCAACTACCGCCACAACGGCAAAAAGCCTCAACCGCGCCGCATATAACGGGCCCGCTCCTCGGGCGAGAAACGCTCCACGGCATAACGCAACATGGTGCGGGGCATGCAACGGCAACGGCTCTCCAAGAAAGATTCCAACCGTTTTTTATCGCGTTTTCCCACCTCACGGAGCATCCAGCCCACGGCCTTCTGTATGAGGTCGTGCGGGTGAGTAAGCAGCCGGTCGGCCAGCCGCAGCGTGTCGTCGAACTCGCCGCGACGGATAAACGCCCACGTCGAAACGATGGCAATGCGCTGTTCCCACAGCGAAGTGCTGCCGGCCAGCCGGTCGAGCAACGAACGGTCGCGCGGCAGCAGATAGGCACCCACGATTTCATAGGCCGACAAGTCGACCAAATCCCAATTATTGATACAATCGGTGTGAGCCAGATAAAGCGCGACAATCGCCTCGCGGCAAGCCTCGTCGCCCCGGGCAAACTGCTGCACCCAAAGAAGCAGTGCCAACAGGCGGCATTCATGCACGGGATCGGTAAGCAACGGCAATACCTCGGCAGGCGTCAGCTCCCGAAAGAAGTGCTTGGCCGTCTTGCGCACGTCGGGCACCCGCACCCCGATAAAACAGTCACCCTCGCCGTAGTCGCCCCGGCCGGTCTTGAAAAAGCGGGCAGCCGTCACGGCATATTCGGCCGAAGCCTGGGCAAAGAGAGCCCCACGCGCCCGGGCAGCTGCCGGTGAAAGGGTGTATTCTCGCGCATTCATCGGAAGAAAAAAGGATATTATATCAGATTGACCTTGTCGATGGGGCCACCCTCGAAAAAATGGATAATGTTGCGCGAGACATGCGCCGCCATTTCGTGGCGTATCTCGACGGTCTGCGTACCGGTGTGCGGCGTCATCACCACATTGTCGAGGCAGGTAAGCTCGGGAATGGGATAGTTGCCGTGCTCGAAGACATCGAGACCGGCAGCCCATATCACCCCGGTGCGCAACGCCTCGGCCAAAGCCCGCTCGTCGACCAAGGGTCCCCGCGCGGTGTTGATGAGAATGGCGGTTGACTTCATCTTACGCAGGGCCTCGGCATCGATGAGATGATAGGTATCGGCATTGTGGGGCGCATTGAGCGAGACGACATCGGACGTGCGCAACAACTCGTCGAAGGGCAGATAAGTGGCCTCATACTGCCGCTCGACCTCGGGAGAGAGACGGTGCCGGTTGTGATAGACAATCTTCATGCCGGCCGCCCGTGCCCGACGTGCCAGCGCGCGGCCTATGCGTCCCATGCCCACGATACCCAGCGTGGCACCGTAGAGCGAATGGCCGAGATTGGCCAGCAACTCCACCTTCACCGAGCCGGGAATGCGCAAGCGGCGGTCGAGCTCCGAGATGCGCCGGCTGGCGGCCAGGAGGAGCCCCATGGCCTGGTCGGCGGTAGGCTCGGTCACGGGGTCGGGCGTGTTGGTAACCTGTATGCCTTTGAGGGTGGCGTAAGGAATGTCGATATTGTCGTAGCCCACGGCATAGTTCGAGACGATTTTCAGTTTCGGAGCAGCGTCCATGAGCCGACGGTCGACGGGAAAGTCATACATCGACTGCAAGGCATCGT
Source organism: Candidatus Caccoplasma merdavium (assembly GCA_018715595.1). Taxonomy (NCBI): domain Bacteria; kingdom Pseudomonadati; phylum Bacteroidota; class Bacteroidia; order Bacteroidales; family Bacteroidaceae; genus Candidatus Caccoplasma; species Candidatus Caccoplasma merdavium. Next base: position 67,979 of record DVLI01000011.1, read on the forward strand.
AGTCGGCAATCACCCGCAACACCTCGTCGTAGGTAAACGACTCGACCCCGTCGGGCGGGAAAGTCACATCGTATTTCTGCATGAGTTCGGCATAACCGTCGCGCCACATATTGTAGGTAACCAAGACTTTTTTCTTTTCCATTTATTCCATATTTTGGTACAAAAATAGCAATTTTTCTTTTTAGGAGAAAAAAGGTCGTCTTTTTGTAAGCATACCACCATATCGTGGAAGAAGAGCGCAAGAGAAGGCAACGGGCATGAATAAGTTTTGTTTTTCTTTCGGACAATCGCATAAAAAATCTATTTTTGCAAAAACTACCGTAAAAATCATCGAGTCATGGTTCTCAACTACATCTGGATATTTTTCTTCCTCACGGCATTTGCCGTTGCCGTGGTGCAAAGCCTCTTCTTTGGGAATCTCGACATTTGGAGCGAAATCATGAACTCGACCTTCACGTCGGCCAAGACCGCCTTCGAAATTTCCCTGGGACTTACCGGGGTGCTGTCGTTGTGGCTGGGGCTGATGAAAATTGGCGAGCGCGGCGGCGTCATCGCCATCTTCTCGCGATGGATAAGCCCCCTCTTCACCCGGCTCTTCCCCGACCTGCCCCGCAACCACCCCGCCTTCGGCTCGATATTCATGAACATCTCGGCCAACATGCTGGGGCTCGACAACGCGGCCACGCCGCTGGGGCTGAAAGCCATGAAGGAGATGCAAGAGATAAACCCGCAGAAAGAGACGGCCAGCAACCCCATGCTCATGTTTCTGGTGCTCAACACGACAGGGCTCACCATCGTCCCGCTCGGCGTGATGGTGTACCGCGCCCAGATGGGAGCCGCCAACCCCTCCGACATCTTCCTGCCCATTCTCATCGCCACCTATTGCTCGACCCTCGTGGGGCTCATCGCCGTGTGCCTGAAACAGCACATCAACCTGCTCGACAAAGTGATACTCGGCACCATCGGCGGCCTCACCCTCCTCATCGGCGGACTGCTCTACTTCTTTGCCCAACTGCCCCCCGAGAAAGTGTCGCTCTACTCGGGATTCGGCGCCAACTGCCTGCTGTTTACCATCATCATCGGATTTCTGGTGGCCGGCATACGCAAAAAGATAAACGTCTACGACGCCTTCATCGAAGGCGCCAAAGAGGGATTCAAGACAGCCGTCACCATCATACCTTACCTGGTGGCCATACTGGTGGCCATTGCCGTGTTCCGCGCCTCGGGCGCCATGGACTTTCTCATCGCCGGCATCACCCGGGGCGTAGAGGCCCTGGGCATCAACTCCGACTTCGTGGGAGCACTGCCCACCGCCCTGATGAAACCCCTCAGCGGCAGCGGCGCCCGCGGCATGATGGTCGATGCCATGGCCACCTACGGCGCCGATTCGTTCATTGGCCGCGTCGCCTCGACAATACAGGGCTCGACCGACACGACATTCTATATCCTGGCCGTCTACTTCGGCAGCGTGGGCATACGCAACACGCGCTACGCCGCCGGCTACGGCCTGCTCGCCGACCTGGCCGGCATCATCGCCGCCATCACCGTGTCGTACATCTTCTTCCACTGAAAATGACACGCCGGCGTCGTCAAGCCACGACGCAATGCGCCGTTTTTTCGGAACAAGACAGCCTTTTGTCGGCACAAAACATTACCTTTGTAGACTTTTACACAATATCCAATACTATGGCCATCAGCTATTACGCCGAAGAGGTAAAACTCCCGGCTCTCCGCAAAAGAGACACCAACGAATGGATACGCACCGTCGCAGCCCTCTATGACAAGAAATGCGGCGACATCGCCTACATCTTCTGCTCCGACGAGAAAATTCTCGCCGTCAACAAAGAGTATCTGCAACACGACTATTACACCGACATCATCACCTTCGACTACACCGAAGGCAACCGCATAGGCGGCGACATATTCATCAGCCTCGACACGGTGCAAAGCAATGCGCAAACTTTCGGCTCCACCTACGGAGAAGAACTCTACCGCATTCTCATACACGGCGTGCTGCACCTCTGCGGCATCAACGACAAAGGCCCCGGCGAACGCGAAATCATGACCCGGAAAGAGAACGAGGCGCTGGCCCTCCTTCCCGAAGGATTGAAATCAACCATCAAACAACTGCAACGGAAATAAGCAATGAAATTCAACTACGACGTCATTGTGGTAGGAGCCGGCCACGCCGGCTGCGAAGCCGCCGCAGCAGCGGCACGGCTGGGGTCGGAAACACTCCTTATCACAATGGACATGAACAAGATAGCCCAAATGAGCTGCAATCCGGCCGTAGGAGGTATTGCCAAAGGTCAGATTGTGCGGGAAATCGACGCCCTCGGCGGGCAGATGGGAATCGTCACCGACAAGACCGCCTTGCAGTTCCGCATGCTCAACCGTTCCAAAGGCCCGGCCATGTGGAGCCCCCGGGCGCAAAGCGACCGGCAGAAATTCATTCAGACCTGGCGCGAGGTACTTGAAAACACCGAGCACCTGTCGATGTGGCAAGACAGCGTTAAACAACTGATATTCAATAAAAAAGGAGCCATTTCGGGAGTCATCACCAACATGGAGGTAACTTTCACGGCCAAAGCCGTCGTCCTCACCTGCGGCACTTTCATGAACGGGCTCATGCACATCGGACGGGTACAACTCCGCGGCGGGAGAATTTCCGAACCGGCCGCATACGGGCTCACCGAGCAACTCGTCGAGCGGGGCTTCGTCGCCGGCCGCATGAAAACAGGAACCCCCGTGCGCATCGACGGCCGAAGCGTGCATTTCGACCTGATGACCACCCAGGAGGGAGAAAACGACTTCCACAAGTTTTCCTACCTCGACAACGTGCACCGCACCCTCACGCAACGCAACTGCTGGATTACCTACACCAACGAACGGGTGCACGAAATCCTGCGAGAAGGGCTGCCCGACTCACCCCTCTACAACGGGCAGATAAAAAGTATCGGGCCCCGCTACTGCCCCAGCATCGAGACCAAAATCGTCACCTTCCCCGACAAGGCCGAGCACCAGCTCTTTCTCGAACCCGAAGGAGAAACCAGCCAGGAACTCTACCTCAACGGCTTCTCGTCGTCACTCCCCATCGACGTACAGTTGCGCGCCCTGCAAGCCATACCGGCTTTCAAGGACATTCACATCTATCGTCCCGGCTACGCCATCGAATATGACTACTTCGACCCGACGCAGCTCACCCACACGCTCGAAACCAAAGCCGTGCGCAACCTCTTTTTCGCCGGTCAAATCAACGGCACGACCGGATATGAAGAGGCCGCCGGACAAGGACTCGTCGCCGGCATCAACGCCCACCTGCGCTGCCACGGGGACAACGAATTTGTGTTGGGACGCGACGAAGCCTACATCGGCGTACTCATCGACGACCTCGTAACCAAAGGCGTCGACGAGCCCTACCGCATGTTCACCTCACGCGCCGAATACCGGATCCTGCTCCGCCAAGACGACGCCGACATGCGGCTCACCCCCCGGAGCCACGAACTGGGATTGGCCGACAGCGAACGCTACCGGTTGCTGGTCGAGAAAAAAGAGTACCGCGACCGGCTGATTCAATTCGCCCGTGAATACTCGGTGAAGATGCACCAGGTAAATCCCGGCCTCGAACAGGCCGGACTTACCCCCATGAAACAAGGCATGAAACTCATCGACCTCATCTTGCGTCCGCAACTCGACATCGAGACCATCGCCCAATGGATTCCTTCCCTCAAAAACCTTCTCGACACCATACCCTCGCGCCGAGAAGAAATCGTTGAAGCCGCCGAAATATGCATCAAATATGACGGCTACATCGAGCGGGAAAAACTCATCGCCAACAAAATCGCCCGACTCGAAAACATTCGCATCAAAGGAAAATTCGATTACAGCACCATACAGCAAATATCTATCGAAGCCCGGCAAAAACTGGCGAAAATAGACCCGGAAACCATTGCGCAAGCCTCCCGCATACCCGGCATTTCGCCCAGTGACATCAACATTCTTTTGGTACTTTTAGGAAGATAATGTTCCACGTGGAACAAACCCAATGATATATGGATACAGAATTTATTAAAAGTCAAGTAAGAGACATTGTTGACTTCCCCATAAAAGGAGTCATCTTCAAAGACCTCACAACGGTTTTCAAAAGACCCGACGCGCTGAAAATGGTGAGCGACGAACTCTATGAACGCTACAAAAGTGCCGGCATCACCAAAGTCGTCGGCATCGAATCGCGAGGGTTCATACTGGGCTCCATCGCCGCCTATAAGCTGAACGCCGGTTTTGTGCCCATGCGCAAGCCCGGCAAACTCCCGGCCATCACATGGCAGGAACGTTATGACAACGAGTATGGCAGCGGCACGATAGAGGTACATCAGGACGCCATTACCGAAGACGATGTCATTTTGCTCCACGACGATGTGTTGGCCACCGGTGGTACCATGTTGGCCGCATACCATCTGCTGCAACGCTTCAATCCGAAAAAAATCTACATCAATTTCCTCTCCGAAATTGTCAAGCTGAACGGCCGCAAGGCATTCCCCGAAGGCACAGAAATCGACGCTCTCATCAAACTCTGACCCCACGTTGGCTGCGCAAAACGAACACATACATCACTTGTTGTCGCTCCTCCCCGATTCGCCCGGAGTATACCAATACTTCGACAAAGAAGGGAACATCATCTATGTGGGCAAAGCCAAGAACCTGAAACGACGCGTCAGTTCCTACTTCAACAAAACCCACGAATCGCTGCGCACCACCATGCTGGTGCGCAACATCTGCGACATCAAATACACCGTCGTAGGCAGCGAAGAAGACGCCCTTCACCTCGAAAACAGCTTCATCAAGGAGTACAAGCCGCGCTACAACGTCCTGCTCAAAGACGACAAGACCTATCCCTGGATTACGGTAAGGAACGAGCCCTTCCCGCGGGTTTTCCTCACCCGCAAGGTCATACACGACGGCTCGAAATACTACGGCCCCTACGCCAACGTGCAGCTGGCACGCACCGTCATAGAGCTCATCAGGTCGCTCTATCCCGTGCGCACCTGCTCGCACCTGCTCACGTCCGAAAACATCGAACGCCACAAATACAAGGTGTGCCTGCAATACCACATCAAAAATTGCAAAGGCGCCTGCGAAGGCATGCAAAGCGAAGCCGACTACCTGAGAGACATCGAACAGATAAGGCAGATTCTCAACGGCAACATACAGCAACTGACCGAGCATCTCAAAGAAGAGATGAACACACTGGCCGAGCAACTCAAATTTGAAGAAGCGCAGCAGCTCAAAGAAAAATACCTCCTGCTCGAAAAATACAAAGCCAAATCGGTCATCGTGAGCAGCACCATACACAATGTCGACGTTTTCTCCTACACCGAAAACGACAACGACGCCTACGTCAATTACCTGCATGTGCGCAACGGTTCCATCGTACAAAGCTACACCATCGAATACCGGAAACGGCTCGACGAAAGCAAGGAAGAAATATTGTCGCTGGCCATTGCCGAACTGCGCGGTCGCTTCAAAAGCCAGTCTCGCGAAATCATCGTGCCGTTCCTGCCCGAATCGGAATTCAGGGAGACCTTCTTCACCGTGCCCCAACGGGGCGACAAACGCAAACTGCTCGAAGTCTCGGAACAAAACGTCAAACAATACAAGCTCGACAAGGTAAAAAGCGCCGAGAAGCTCAATCCCGAGCAACGCGTCACCCGCATACTGTCGCGGGCACAAAAAGATTTCAGGCTCCACAACCTGCCCATGCACATCGAGTGCTTCGACAACTCCAACATACAGGGCACCCTGCCGGTATCGTCGTGCGTGGTCTTCAAGAAAGCGAAACCATCGAAAAAAGACTACCGTCACTTCAACGTAAAAACAGTCGAAGGCCCCGATGATTTCGCATCGATGTACGAAGCGGTCTACCGTCGCTACAAACGCCTCTCCGAAGAGAGCCAGCCCCTGCCCGACCTTGTCGTCGTCGACGGCGGAAAAGGGCAGCTCAGCGCCGCCTGCGAAGCCCTGCGCGACCTGCAACTGCAAATCCCCATCATCGGCATCGCCAAACGCCTCGAAGAGATTTTCTTCCCCGACGACCCCATACCCCTCTATCTCGACAAAAACAGCGAGAGCCTGCGCCTCATTCAACAGATGCGCGACGAAGCCCACCGCTTCGGCATCACCCACCACCGCAACCGGCGCAGCAAGAAGCAGGTCGAGTCGGCCCTCGACAAGATAGCCGGCATCGGCGAGAAAACACGCGACCTTCTCCTCACCCGCTACAAGAGCGTGAAACGCATCAAGGAGGTGCCGCACGAGGAACTGGCACAACTCATCGGCCCGGCGAAGGCAAAACTCATACACGAAGCCCTCACGCAAATGAATACCGCCGAATAACGAACATAACATTCTAATATAGAAGATATTATGAGAATTGTCATACAACGGGTCGCCCATGCCTCGGTCACCATCGAAGGGAAAATAAAGTCAAAAATCGGGCAAGGGCTGCTCATACTGGTCGGCATCGAAGACGCCGACGATGCGAGCGATGCCGAGTGGCTGAGCAAGAAGGCCGCCAACCTGCGCATCTTCGACGACGAGAACGGCGTCATGAACCGCTCGATAAAGGAAATCGGCGGGGAGATGCTCATCATCAGCCAATTCACGCTATTCGCATCGACCAAGAAGGGAAACCGTCCCTCCTACATCAGAGCCTCGAAACACGAACATGCCATACCCCTCTACGAGCAATTCTGCGCTTTCATCGAAGAAGAATGCGGCAAGAAACCGGGAACGGGGGAATTCGGCGCCGACATGAAAGTGGAGTTGCTCAACGACGGCCCCGTCACCATCATCATCGACTCAAAACAAAAAGAATAAACCCATGACCCTGAAAGAAGCCCAAGAAAGCGTCGACCGTTGGATAAAAGAGTATGGCGTACGTTACTTCAACGAACTCACCAACATGGCAATCCTCACCGAGGAGGTGGGCGAAGTGGCCCGCATCATGGCCCGCCGCTATGGCGAACAGTCGTTCAAGGAGAGCGACAAACAGGCCGACCTGGCCGACGAACTCGCCGATGTGCTGTGGGTGGTCATCTGCCTGGCCAACCAGACCGGCGTAGACCTCACCGAGGCACTGCAACGCAACCTCGACAAGAAGACCGCCCGCGACAAGACCCGCCACCAATCGAACCCAAAGTTGAAATAAACGTTTTCATCGAAAAAAACTAAAAAAAATATTTGACGATATGGACCCGTACAACGAAATGCTGAAAGGCTACAACACCGACCTGCACGACGATGAAATCGCGCAGATGACCGATAAAATTCTCTACGAAGGACTGCGCGAAAACTGCAACGAGGAGGTATATCGCTTCCTCTTCGGCTGCATCGACCTCACCTCGCTCAATCCCACCGACAACCAAAACCAAATCGCTGCCTTCACCCGTCAGGTCAACGAGCTCGACAACCAGAACCCCGAACTGAACCACGTCGCCGCCATCTGCGTCTATCCCAACTTTGTCGAGTGCGTGCGCATGAACCTCGAAGTTTCCGACGTAAACATCGCCGCCGTCGCCGGAGGATTCCCCTCGGCACAAACCTTTACCGAGGTAAAAATCGCCGAAGCCGCCCTGGCTGTCGCTGGGGGTGCAAACGAAATCGACATCGTCATGAACGTAGGCCAGTTCCTGAGCGGCGAGTATGAAGATATTTGCGATGAAATCGCCGAAATAAAACACACCTGCCGGGGAGAAGCCCAGCTCAAAGTCATTCTCGAAACCGGAGCTCTCGGCAACAGCAGCAACGTAAAAAAAGCCGCCCTGCTGGCCATCTATTCGGGAGCCGACTTCATCAAGACATCGACCGGCAAGCTCACGCCGGGAGCCACCCCCGAAGCCTTCTATGTCATGTGCACCGCCATCAAGGAATATTACGAGCACACCCAGACGCGCATCGGCATCAAGGCCGCCGGCGGAATTTCGACCACGGCCGACGCCGTGAAATACTACACCATCGCCAAAAGCGTTCTCGGAGAGGAGTGGCTCGACAAGAAATACTTCCGCATCGGAGCCAGCCGCTTGGCCACCAACCTGCTCGAATCGATTGTCAGCGCCGGAAAAAACTGACAGTTTTTCCGATGAAAAAGCGGGAACAGACAACCACACAAAAAAAACGGCAGCCCAGTTCGGACTGCCGTTTTTTATCTTATATGACTTGAAAAGAAAGGCGCGTTACTTCGTGCGGGAGATGGTGTAATCAAAAACCGCCATCAGCGACTCGGCGGCCACCGAATGGGCAAAAGGCCGCAAATAATCTGCCGCCTCGCTGCGCAAGCGCTGCATGACCTCCTCGGCATAAGCCACACCGCCGTTCTTCACGGCAAAGGCGGTGAGACGGGCTATCTCGGCATCGCTGAGCTCATGCCGGGCGAGCAAACGTCGCATCGCTTCGCTCTCGTCATCGGAGGTATGCGTGAGCGCGTATATAAGCGGGAGGGTAACCTTCCCCTCTGAGAGGTCGCTGCGGGTAGGCTTACCGACCTCATCGGGTGCGAAATAATCGAAAATATCGTCCTTAATTTGGAAACAGAGGCCGAGGCGTTCACCAAAAGCCTTCACGGCCTCAGTCTGTTCGGGAGACATGCCCGAGGTAAGAGCCCCGATGTGCATGCAGGAGACAAAGAGCGAAGCCGTTTTTTGGCTGATGACATGGAAATAAGCCTGTTCATCGACAATTTCGCGTTGGGCCACCTCTATCTGGTCCATCTCACCGCAAGCCAAGGTGCGCCCCAGGCGCCCCAATACTTCTATGACCGGGAGCGAATGGGTGGGAAGCGCGGCATCGAGGGCACTCGACACGAAATAGTCGCCGGCAAGCACAGCAATACGGTTGTCCCAAATGCCGTTGATGGTCACCTTTCCGCGACGGAGTTTCGACTCATCGACCACGTCATCGTGTATGAGAGAGGCATTGTGCAGCAACTCCACGGCTGCGGCGCCATAAATGGACTCAGGCTTCACGTCACCCATGAGACGTGCCGTGAGCAGCACGAGAATGGGACGTATCTGCTTGCCCGTCATCGAGAGGTAATGCTCCACGACCCGCGACAGGAGCGGACTCGTCGAAGAGAGTACACGGGCAATGACTTCGTTCAACTGCTGCATCTCGCCTTCAATCGGCTGTTTTATCTTCGACAATAAATCCATTGGCGGCATTTTAGTGGGTGCAAAGATAATGCAAAGCGGGGGCAGAATAAAACGAACGCATTCATTTTTTGCGTCGCAAACCGCTTTGGTGAGCAAAATTAGAAATAAAACAAAAAGATTCGGCAGATTTATCGTAAATTTACCTCGGAATATTTCCGAAGGCCGGTTTGTCCCGGCACTCAACCTTACCCGAAATTTTACCGCCCATGACCGACAAACGCCTCTTCCTGCTCGACGCCTACGCCCTCATCTACCGAGCCTATTACGGACTGATCAAAAATCCGCGCATCAACTCCAAAGGAGTAAACACCTCGGCCATCTTCGGGTTTGTCAACACCCTCGAAGAGGTGCTCCGCAAAGAAAATCCCTCCCACATCGCCGTGGGGTTCGACCCGGCCGGACCCACCTTCCGGCACGAAGCCTTCGAACAGTACAAGGCCCAACGCGAAGAGACGCCCGAGGTAATCCGACAGTCGGTACCCGTCATCAAGGAAATCATTCGCGCCTACAACATTCCGCTCATCGAGGTTGCCGGCTATGAGGCCGACGACGTGATAGGCACGCTCGCCAAAGAGGCCGAGAAAGCCGGCTTCGACACCTACATGATGACCCCCGACAAGGACTACGGCCAACTGGTCTCGCCGCACATCTTCATATACAAGCCGCTCTTCGGGGGCAACTTCGAGGTGCGGGGTGTCGAAGAAGTCACGGCGAAGTACGGCATCGAACGCCCCGAACAGGTCATCGACATCTTGGGACTCATGGGCGACGCCTCGGACAATATTCCCGGCTGCCCGGGCATCGGTGAGAAGACGGCCATGAAGCTGGTGCAGGAATTCGGGAGCATCGAAAACCTCCTCGCCGGCACAGAGAAACTCAAAGGCGCCACCAAGACAAAAATCGAAAGTCACACCGAGGAGATAAAATTCTCGAAATTCCTCGCCACGATAAAAACCGACGTGCCGGTGACGTTCGACGAAGAGGCCCTGCGCCGTTCACCCGTCGACGAAGAAGCCTTGCGCAAGATTTTTGAAGAACTCGAATTCAGGAACCTCGCCGAGCGAATCCTCGGCAAGAACACCCCTACCCCACCGGCGGCCGAAAGCACGCCCGTTCAAGGCTCGCTCTTTGATTTATTTGCGACCGAAGGGACGAGCGAAGAAAAATATTCAACTCTCCGCGACGTAAACAGCACCACACACACCTATCAACTATTTAATAAAGAAGAAGATATGGTTCGATTGGCCCATACACTCGAAACATGTCAGAAATTTGCGTTCGACACCGAGACGACCGGCATCGAACCCATGACGGCAGAATTGGTGGGCATGTCGTTTGCCATCGACGAGGGAGAAGCCTATTATGTGCCTGTCCCGGCCGAAAAAGCCGCAGCCGAGCGAATCGTGAATATATTTAAAAAAGCGTTGGAAAATCCTTCATCGCAAAAAATCGGCCAGAACATCAAGTACGACTACATCATGATGCGGCGATACGGCGTGCGACCCGCCGGAGCGTTTTTCGACACGATGGTGGCCCACTACCTCCTGCAACCCGAGCAGCGACACAACATGGACTACCTTGCCGAGATATACCTCGGCTACAAGACCATTCACATCGAAGAGCTCATCGGCCCCAAGGGGAAAGGGCAACGCTCGATGCGCGACGTCGCTCCCGAACAGGTGTACCCCTACGCCGCCGAAGATGCCGACATCACCCTGCAACTGAAAAACCGCCTCGAAGGCGAGTTGGCCCGTGAAGGCATGGAACCGCTCTTCTACGACATCGAGATGCCGCTGGTGCGGGTATTGGCCGAGATGGAGATATGCGGGGTGCGCATCGACACCGAAGCCCTGCGCCGTTCGTCGGCCGACCTCGGCAAGCGGCTCGCCGCCATCGAGCAGGAAATCTACGAGCTGGCCGGCACGCCCTTCAACATCAGTTCGGCACGGCAGGTGGGCGAGATACTCTTCGAGCGTCTCAAAATCGACGAGAAGGCCCGCAAGACCAAGACCGGACAATACTCCACCACCGAAGAGGTGCTCGAAAAACTGCGCTACCGCCACCCCGTCGTCGACAAGATACTCACCTACCGCGGCCTGCGCAAGCTGCTGAGCACCTACATCGACGCCCTGCCCGAGCTCATCAACCCGGCCACGGGCAAGATACACACTTCGTTCAACCAGACGGTCACCGCCACGGGACGTCTCAGTTCGAGCAACCCCAACCTGCAAAACATTCCCATTCGCGACGACGAAGGGCGCGAGATACGCCGCGCCTTTATCCCCGAAGAGGGAGCCCTCTTCTTCTCGGCCGACTACTCGCAAATCGAGTTGCGCATCATGGCCCACCTCAGCGGCGACCCGGCCATGACCGAAGCCTTCGTCTCGGGCCACGACATTCACGCCGCCACCGCCGCCAAAATCTACAAAGTAGGTATCGACGAGGTAACCAAAGAGATGCGGCGCAAGGCCAAGACGGCCAACTTCGGCATCATCTACGGCATCTCCACCTTCGGGCTGGCCGAGCGGCTCAACATTCCCCGTAGCGAGGCCAAACAACTCATCGACGGCTATTTCGAGACTTTCCCGCGCGTGAAACAATATATGGAGCAAAGTATCGAAGTGGCCCGCGAAAAAGGCTATGTCGAGACCCTCAACGGCCGCAAACGCATGTTGCCCGACATCAACTCCCACAACAGCGTCGTGCGCGGATATGCCGAGCGCAACGCCATCAACGCCCCCATACAGGGCAGCGCCGCCGACATCATAAAGATAGCCATGGTGCGCATCTTCGACCGCTTCGAGCGCGAGGGGTTGCAGGCCAAAATGATTCTGCAAGTGCACGACGAACTCAACTTCACCGTGCCCCTGAGCGAAATCGACACCGTGTCGCGCATCGTCAAGGAGGAGATGGAACGGGCCGCCACCCTGCGCGTGCCGCTCATCGCCGACACCGGCACCGGCAGCAACTGGCTCGAAGCACATTGAGCGCCCTCTCTCCCGCCCGGTTCTCACCCGACCTGTGCCAAGACGGCACAGGTCGCCCGTTCCCGACAAAGCTTCAAAGACTCGAATCCCCAACCGTGCAGGTTGGGGATTCGAGTCTTTTTTCCCAAGAAAAGAGGGTTGTGCGCACCCGTCACGACAGGGGCGGGACGGCTTTGCCGGCGCTAATCTCGGCCTGCAACAGGTAGTCATAACCCGAGGCGTTCTGGTAGATGCGGAGGCCGAACCACCCGGCCGCAACGAGGATATGCTCCACCATCTCGCTCTGCACCGACTCAAAAGCCACCCACTCGGTAACGGTTGTGAAACAGTAAATTTCGAAGGGAACGCCGTTGGCGGTAGGTTCGAGCAGCCGGGCCATGATTTCGAACGAGGGCGCCACCGTGGGGCAATGCAGGAGGTACATATTGACATAGGCCCGGAAAAGTCCCAGATTGGTATCGATGGTGCCGTTGGCGAGCCCCTCGGCGTTGTTGGTATTCTCGACGCGGGCGGCATCGCGCTGGCGCCGCTTGGCCGCGATATACTCCTTCATATAGGGCAAGGTGCTCCAAGTATCGAGTTGCGCCTCGGTACAGGCCGACACCGAATCGTTCTCGATGAGAAAATCCCTCTTGATGCGCCGGCCGCCGCTCTCGGTCATCGCGCGCCAGTTCTGCATCGTCGAGGAGACCAGCGTATAGGGCGGCAAGGAGACGAGGGTGTGGTCGAAGTTGCGCACCTTCACCGTGTCGAGCGTGATGTCCTCGACAACGCCATTGACCATGCCGCCGGGCAGCACAATCCAGTCGCCCCGGCGCACGAGGTCGTTCTCGGCCAGTTGTATGCCGGCCACGAAACCGAGAATGGCGTCCTTGAAAATCAACATCAGCACCGCGGCAAAAGCCCCCAGCCCGGTCACCAGCTTCATGGGCGAAATTCCGGCAAAGACAGCCACGGCCAAAATAGCCGATACACCGAGAAGCACACCTTTGATGAGTTGCACAAGCCCTTTGAGCGGGCGGTCGCGCCACTCGTCGCGCCGGGAGAGTAGGTGCCACACCGTATCGGTCAGCCGGTTGAGGTAGATACATAAGGCCACGATGAATACCACCCCGCAGAGACGGCCTATCCAATCGATAAGATGAGGAGCGTCCTGGTAGACCCACGGCAGGAAGGCAATGACAATGAGCGGCGGGAAGATATAGGCCACACCCGAGAAAAGACGGCGCTTTATCAATGTTTTCAGCACCTCATTTCCGGTGTGACCGGCCCAACGCAGGAATATGCGGTGGAGCACCACACGCAGCAACCATGCAGTAAGAATGGAAAAGAGCACGATGAGGAAGAGGTAGATAAGGCTCTCCCAGCGCTCCACTCCGTCGGCATTCAGGCCGAGATTCTTCAAAAACTCCTTGATGGCGCGCAACAGCGGCTCGGCCACGCGGCGCGACTTGTCTTCTACATACTCCAAATTTTCCATACGCTCACAATCCTTGTCTCTCTCTCCGACGGCGTGCCGGGGCGCACAAGCCGACGGGAGGAGGGGGTGAAGAATTCTTCCGGTTCGGGAACTCTACGATATAACAATTTCAGTTTGCTAAAAATCAGAAATATAGCCATACTACCGTTAAATCCATGCAAACGAAGCGACACGGCAACAGCTGTGGACTATATTCTGAAGCTAAAAATACGGAGATTTATCGTATAACCATGCCACTTCGACAAAGAAATTGCACAACGACGAAGGAAATATGCGAAAAACGGCCATATAATTCATTCACGAGGGGCCTGCCGACGCCTTTTCGCGGCCGCACCGGCCATAGACGGTCGGTGCCGACCCATGAAACAGGGACAGGCATTTCCCGCGCCGGAAGATTTGGAGCGCGGAAAGAGGAAGAATATAAGATAGTTTGCTGTTTTTTTTTGTACTTTTGCGGGCAGAAAACAAAAAATCCGAAACAGAATGGCATTACAATGCGGCATCGTCGGCCTGCCCAATGTGGGCAAATCGACCCTTTTCAACTGTTTGTCCAACGCCAAAGCGCAATCGGCAAACTTCCCTTTCTGCACCATCGAACCCAACGTGGGCGTCATCACCGTACCCGACGCCCGTCTCAATAAACTGGCCGAGCTGGTACACCCCCAGCGCATCGTACCCACCACGGTCGAAATCGTCGACATCGCCGGACTGGTCAAAGGCGCCAGCCAAGGCGAAGGTCTCGGGAACAAATTCCTCGCCAACATACGCGAAACCGATGCCATACTGCATGTGCTTCGCTGCTTCGACGACGACAACATCACCCACGTCGACGGTTCGGTCGACCCCGTCAGAGACAAGGAAATCATCGACTACGAGCTGCAACTCAAAGACCTCGAAACCATCGAAAGCCGCATCAGCCGCGTGCAAAAACAGGCACAGACCGGCGGCGACAAGAACGCCAAACTCGCCTACGAAGTACTGAGCCGCTACAAAGAGGCTCTCGAACAAGGCAAAGCCGCCCGCACGGTGACCTTCGAGACCAAAGACGAGCAACGCATCGCCCACGACCTCTTCCTGCTCACCAACAAACCGGTGATGTATGTGTGCAACGTCGACGAAGCCAGCGCCGTAAACGGCAATGCCTACGTCGAGCGGGTGCGCGAAGCGGTGAAAGGCGAAAATGCCGAAATCCTCGTCGTGGCCGCCAAGATAGAGTCGGAAATCGCCGAGTTTGAGACCTATGAGGAGCGGCAGATGTTCCTCAACGAGATAGGGCTCGAAGAGTCGGGCGTGTCCCGCCTCATACGGGCCGCCTACAAGCTGCTCAACCTCGAAACCTACTTCACCGCCGGTGAGCCCGAAGTGCGGGCCTGGACCTACCTCAAAGGCAGCAAGGCACCACAGTGCGCCGGCATCATTCACAGCGACTTCGAGAAAGGATTCATTCGCGCAGAGGTCATCAAGTACGACGACTACATCGCCCTCGGTTCCGAAGCCGCCTGCCGCGAAGCCGGCAAAATCAATGTCGAAGGCAAAGACTACGTCGTACAGGACGGCGACATCATGCACTTCCGCTTCAACGTATAAAACCCACCGTCATTCCCCATGAGAACGATACGCTCGGTCTGTGTCTACTGCGCTTCAAGTTCCCGGGTTGCCCCCGTCTACTTCGAGGCCGCACAAGCCCTGGGGCGACTGCTCGCCCGGGAGGAGATACGCTGCATCTACGGGGCCGGCGGACAAGGACTCATGGGCGCATTGGCCGATGCCGTGATGCAAGAGGGAGGCGAAATCACGGGAGTCATTCCGCAATTCATGTACGACAACGGGTGGAACCACCCCCGCCTCGAAAAGCTCGTAATCACCCCCGACATACACAGCCGCAAACAACGCATGGCCGACCTCTCCGATGCCGTCATCGCCCTGCCCGGCGGCTGCGGCACGCTCGAAGAGTTGCTCGAAATCATCACCTGGAAACAACTGGGACTCTACCTCCACCCCATCGTCATACTCAACATCGACGGCTACTACGACCCCTTGCTGCAAATGCTCGACCGGGCCACCGAGCGGCATTTCATGCGCACCGAACACACCGCCATGTGGCAGGCCGCCGGCTCACCCGGAGAGGCGATAAAAGCGCTCTACACCGCCCCGGAATGGGACCGGACATTGTGTAAACTGGCTGTCATATAGCTGCCATGCCTGTTAGCGTAACCACATATGGCCCCTACGTCGAGATGCCCGACAGCATCTCATCTCGCCCCGTGGCCATGACGTCCCGCGACAGCCTCGACACGACTCCAACACGCACAGACACCGTCGCTTCCCCCGCAACACCCCTGCACCGCGGGGAAAATGATATACCGGCACCGGCCGACAGCACCCCGCACGCAGCGCCGACACAACCCCTTCCCGTCGGCGACAACCCGTCGGCACAGGCCGCCACACCCTTGCCCGCCGACACCACGACCACAAGCTCCCAGCCCCTCACACAAGCCGGAGGCGACACCACGCCGCCCCTCGTCGCTCCCCTGCCCGCCGACACGCTGACCGGTGCCGGAACCCCGGCCGACAGCACCCCGCACGCAGCGACGACACAACCCCTTCCCGCCGGCGACAACCCGTCGGCACAGATCGCCACACCCCCGCCCGCCGACACCACGGCCACATGCCCACAGCCCCTCACACAAGCCGGAGGCGACACCACGCAGTTCCTCGTCGCTCCCTTACCCGCCGACACGCTGACCGGTGCCGGAACCCCGACTGACAGCACCCCGCACGCAGCAGCGACACAACCCCTTCCCGCCGGCGACAACCCGTCGGCACAGATCGCCACACCCCTGCCCGCCGACACCACGGCCACAAACCCACAGCCCCTCACACAAGCCGGAGGCGACACCACGCCGCCCCTCGTCGCTCCCCTGCCCACCGACACGACACAGACCGTCCTCGATACCGTAGGAACGGTCGCCGACACGGTCACCGGCCAAGAATATATTCCCACAATACCCCTCAGAGAAGGTCTGCCGGGCCGGGAACGCACCGGGAACGCGCCACTTCACGACGACACGTTCTTTGCCCTGCTCCTGGCCGGACTGGTAGTCTTCCTCCTTTTTATCCGGCACCGTAAAAGAATCCTCTCCTGGCAGTCCGACGGAAAAACCGAACATTACCGCGACAGCAACCGCAGCAAACACCTCCTCGGCATCAACGCCCATCTGCGGAATCTGTTCCTGGCCTACACCTTTCTTGTCGAGGGGGCATTGGGCGCCATCGCCCTCTTTGTCGTGGGGCAGCCCCTCCCCCTCTCGGGCGGTTATGCCGTCAATGCCCTGCTGCTGGCTTTGCCGGCAGCCCTCTATTTCCTCCTCCAACAAGGCATCTTCGTGCTATTGGCGGCAATCTTCTCGTCCGATGCCCGGGGACGGGAGTGGTGCGACACCCACCTTATCATCAACCTCTTATTGGGCATCGGCCTCTTTCCCTTTGCCTTCGTGGCCACCTACCTGCCCGAAGCGGCACAAACGTGTCTCATCTGTGCAATAATTCTCTATTTGCTTACCCGCATACTCTTTATAATCAAAGGTGTAAAACTTTTTTTGCGAGATTTTCGATGTTTGCTCTACTTTATTTTGTACCTTTGCGCCCTTGAAATAGCACCCCTTCTTCTCGCAGGTAAAAGTTGGGGAATTTTATAAGCAATTTATTATTAACCAATAAATCGTATTACTTTGAAAATCAAGAAGATACTGGTTTCACAACCCCAGCCGTCAGAGAAATCTCCCTATTTCGACATCGCCGAGAAATACGGGGTAAACATTGTCTTCCGTCCTTTTATCAAAGTAGAAGGTCTGTCGTCAAAAGAATTCCGTCAACAAAAAATATCATTGCCCGAGTACACCGCCATCATCTTCACCGCCCGCACGGCCATCGACCACTTCTTCACCCTGTGCGAAAGCCTGCGGGTCACCATACCCGAAACGATGAAATATTTCTGTACGACCGAGGCCATCGCCCTCTATCTGCAAAAATACACCGTGTACCGCAAGCGGAAAATATTCTTCGGCAACACGGGGAAACTCGACGATCTCATGCCGGCGCTCAACAAGCACAACGGCGAGAAATTCCTGTTGCCCGTCTCCGACGTGAACAACGGCGAATACCCGCTGCTCGACAAGCATAAAATCAACTACACCAAAGCCGTCATGTACCGCACGGTAAGCAACGACTTCGGCCCCGACGAGCCGTTCGACTACGACATGCTCATCTTTTTCAGCCCCGCCGGCATACAGTCGCTGCTGAAAAACTTCCCCAATTTCGAGCAGGGCGACATCAAAATCGGCACCTTCGGCCCCACCACCGCCAAGGCCGTGAAAGAAGCCGGCTTGCGCCTCGACTGCGAAGCGCCCCGTCCCGAAGCTCCGTCGATGACCGCAGCACTCGACCTCTTCCTCAAAGAACAAAGCAAGGCAGCAAAAAAATAAAAGCCGGACCACAACCTTATCCCGCCCCGTCCCCGCATTCTTTTTGAAATGCGGGGACGGGGCGTTTTTACCGCGACGGGAAAATTTTCCCGACAGGCCGTTTGAACATAATATTTTTTCGCTACCTTTGGAATTGAAAAAAGAAAGGAACCTTTCCCCTGCAAACCGAAAGGCTGCCACTTTCCAATACCCCCCAAAGCCCTCACCACACAGTCCACAATCGGCACACAAAGAGACTTTGGCCCAGAAAATGGACATCACGGTTCCGGGCTTTCGCGTCCGACAAAAATCATCTTTAAGAAACCCTAAAACATATATATACACATCACTATGAAAACAAGATTCTTTCTTCTCGCAGCCCTAGCTTTTACAATGGTTGCTTGCAGCGACAACGATGAAAACGACCAAGAAGGCAGCGGCATCACATCTACCACCCAGCAGGGAAAACCCGACAACGTCATCGACTTGGGATTGCCAAGCGGGACATTATGGTGCATCGCGAATGTAGGGGCTTCTGCTTCAACGGATTTTGGAGACTACTGCCTGATATCTTACGACAACGACGAAGCCACGAAAAAAATGGGAGCAGGCTATTCCACACCGACAAAGGAGCAATTCGAAGAACTAATGGCCCACACCACACAACGCCATACCGTAATTAACGACACGGCCGGCATGCTTTTCGAGGCATCGAACGGAAACAGCATTTTTTTGCCCGCCGCAGCCCATCTTTCCGGCAACTCATGGGAAATAAACAATGAAGGGTCGGGAGCATACTGGACAAAAACACCGTCGGCCGAAGAAGACTATTTTTATTTTCTTGAATTCAGCAAAGCCGAAGAGACCCCATGGTTCGGGAACCGAGATATCCATGACAACAAACTTCCCATCAGGGCCGTTTACAAAAATTAAAAACACATAAGCAACCGGAACTTTTTAGAACCAAACCCTTTATACGGGAAAATTCATATAAAAGACTGCCCGACCCGATACGGTTTGCGGCAGTCTTTTATGTCTCGCCACGGCCCATGAAAAGAAAAACATTTAAAAACCTCTTCTTTCCGAGAAAAGTCGTACATTTGTCTCTGAATGGCTACTGTAACAAACCGTTGAAATAAACAAACTCCGGCAAAACACAAAACACCATGTGCGATAACCGACTCACACGCGACGAACGCCTGCGGGGAGAAATACGGGTAAACAACCTCTTTCTCTCCGGCGAATCGTTTATCGCCTACCCCTACCGCGTCGTCTACACCGTGAGCGAAGCCGCACGTCCCGCCCCGACAGCCCTGCTGGTGAGTATCCCCAAGAAACGATTCAAACGCGCCGTCAAGCGCAACCGGCTGCGCCGCTGCACCAAAGAAGCCTTCCGCCTCAACAAGACGATTCTCAACACCCCGTTGCTGGCCGCCGGGAAAAGCATCGACATGGCCCTCATCTACCTCGACAAGGAGATGCAACCCTACACCCTGCTCGAAAAGCGCATGAAGGAGTTGCTGCAAAAGCTGGCCGCCCGAATCGTCCCGGCCTCCGAGGAAACCACAAACGACTAACCTCCCGACCATGCTGCGGCTCATCAAAAAAGCACTCTCGGCCCTTCTCCTGCTCCCCATCTACTTCTACCGGGCCTGCATCTCACCGCTCAAACCACCCAGTTGCCGCTATGTGCCCACCTGCTCGCAATATGCCATCGAGGCCATACGCCTGCACGGCCCGGGTCTCGGCCTGTGGCTCGCGCTGAAACGCATCGGCCACTGCCACCCCTGGGGCGGGAGCGGATACGACCCCGTCCCGGGCATCACCCGGTATGACGTCCACACCCATCGGTTACGCCCCGTCACCCCGCGCGAATATGCCATCTGCAACCCCTATCCCCACTATCCGCTGACGGTGGTGGAAGAACGCCCCGACTGCCGTTTCTCGGTGGGCATTCACCCCTACCAGAGCGACACGACGACCGAAGCCGACTGGGACGAAACAGCCCGCATCGCCCGCCTGCCGCAAGTCGTCGCCATCGGCGAGTGCGGCCTCGACACGACCCGCGGGGCCGACCTGAGCCGCCAAGCCGCCCTCTTCGAGCGGCACATCGCCCTCGCCGAAGAGGTACAAAAACCGCTCATCATTCACTGCGTGAAAGCTTTCGACACGCTCATCGCCCTGCGGCGCAAATGGAAACCCGCACAACCATGGATTATCCACGGTTTCCGCGGGAAACCGCAGCAAGCCGGCCAACTGCTGCACGAAGGCATCACGATAAGTTTCGGCACGAAACACAACCCCGCGACCCTGCAAACGCTGGCACCCGGCCTTTGCTTCTTCGAGAGCGACGAAGAGCCCACCCCCATCGACACACTCTACCGCACCGCAGCCCGGGAATGGAAAATCCCCCGCTACATCGCCGTGGCACGCACAGCCGAAAGCGCCGGAGAAGTGTGGCCGGCACCACGAAATGAAGAAGGGCAAAAAAGCACTCTATAAGAAGGATTTCCCCATAAAATCATTATCTTTGCCGGAGTTTCCACGAAAAGGCAGGCACAAAAGGCGGAGCAAACGCCCCGGTGCGCCCCATCGTCGACCGACCGAAAAATTTTAACGCTAAAAATAAAAAACTACTTCGATGAATTTCATAGAAGAATTGGAATGGCGCGGCATGATACACACCACGATGCCGGGCACAAAAGAACTCCTCGAAAAGGAGATGGTTACGGCATACCTGGGCATCGACCCCACGGCCGACTCGCTGCACATCGGGCACCTCTGCGGCGTGATGATGCTGCGGCACTTCCAACGCTGCGGCCACAAACCCATCGCGCTGGTGGGCGGAGCCACCGGCATGATAGGCGACCCCTCGGGCAAATCGCAAGAACGCAACCTGCTCGACGAAGAGACCCTGCGCCACAACCAGGAGTGCATCAAAAAGCAGTTGAGCCACTTCCTCGACTTCGAATCGGACGCCCCCAACCGGGCCGAACTGGTGAACAACTACGACTGGATGAAAAACTTCTCGTTCCTCGACTTCGCCCGCACCGTAGGCAAGCACATCACCGTCAACTACATGATGGCCAAGGAATCGGTGCAGAAACGCCTCAACGGCGAAGCCCGCGACGGACTCTCGTTCACCGAATTCACCTATCAGCTGCTGCAAGGCTACGACTTCCTGCACCTCTACGAGACCAAGAACTGCAAACTGCAACTCGGCGGGTCGGACCAATGGGGAAACATCACCACCGGAGCCGAACTGATACGCCGCACCAACGGCGGTGAAGCGTTTGCCCTCACCTGCCCCCTCATTACCAAGGCCGACGGTACGAAATTCGGCAAAACCGAGTCGGGCAACGTATGGCTCGACGCCCGCTACACCTCGCCCTACAAGTTCTACCAGTTCTGGCTCAACGTGAGCGACGAAGACGCCGCCCGCTACATCAAGATATTCACCTCGCTCACACGAGAAGAAATAGAGGCACTCATTGCCGAGCAACAGGCCGCCCCGCACCTGCGCCCGCTGCAAAAACGCCTGGCCCGCGAAGTCACCGTCATGGTACACTCCGAAGCCGACTACGAGGCCGCCGTCGAAGCCTCGGGCATACTCTTCGGCAACTCCACCTCGGAGCAGTTGCACCGCCTCGACGAAGATACCCTGTTGGCCGTATTCGAAGGCGTGCCCCAATTTGAAATCTCCCGCGACGAGTTGGCTGCCGGCATACGCGCCGTCGACCTGCTCACCGAGAAAGCCGCCGTATTCCCCTCGAAAGGAGAAATGCGCAAGACCACACAAGGCGGCGGCGTCTCGATCAACAAGGAGAAACTCACCGAGTTCGATACCACCTTGTCGACCGACCATCTGCTCAACGGGAAATACCTCCTCGTGCAAAAAGGAAAGAAAAATTATTTCTTAATTATTGCAAAATAAAACCGAATTTCCCTTGCAGATACAAAATCTTGCGCTATCTTTGTCGCGCTTTTAGAGGTTTTGCATCTCTTCAAGATCAGGATTGTCTTATGGTGTAATGGTAGCACAACAGATTTTGGTTCTGTTTGTCTAGGTTCGAATCCTAGTAAGACAACCACAAGGAGTCATTCTCACGATGACTCCTTTTTTTATTCATCACTTCATCAAGAATCCCCCCCCAACAACGCCTACCGGCACATTCGATTGCAACACCAAAAGCGGCACACACTCCTCAAAAAACTTTTAAAACCACATAAATAATCAATATGCGGAAAATTTGTAACAGGAATGTGCCATTTCCTACCTATTTATAGGTATTTTTTACAAATTGCGACAAAAAACATCTTCCATATCATATTTTATATTTACTTTGCAAAAAATTTCAGAGAACCTAAACAAAATGAAATCCGACCTACGGACATTCAAAAAAATCTTCTTCTGTTTCTTGCTGTTCACAAATGTTCCCGTCATCGCACTATGTGCCCGGCAGGACTCGACAACAACGCGCCAACCGCAGTATAGAGAGGCAGACTACCCGGCTGGCGACAAAATCTTGTCGGGCGACGTCCTGCGCCGAGCCAGCACAGGCGACCTCTGGAATGCCATAGTGGCGCTCGAACCCTCGCTCGTCGACAACGGCAGCGACCTCTACGGCGACGTGCCCTACTATACACCGCAAAGCAATACGCTGCAAGGGACCACGGCTTGGAGCCTCGACGGCAGCAACTCATCGGTGCTTTTCCTCATCGACGGGGCACAAGTATCGGCCTACCAGTTTATGTGCCTCAACATAAACGACATCGAGAAAATCATCATCTACAAAGACGCACGGTCGCTCACCCGCTTCGGGACAAAAGGCGGCAACGGCGCCATCGAAGCCGTGCTGCGCAAACCCGACGCCGGGAAACTGCACATCAACTACCTCTTCGATGCCCAACTGCAAACCGTCGACCGGAGCAACCGACACCTCCCGGCTGAGATTTCCGGCACCCCGGGCTACGACTGGAAAGAGGCTCCGCTACGCACGGCATTCAGCCACCGGCACAAACTCGACATCGGAGGCGGAGACCGGTATGTGAAATACAATTTCTCGGTCGAGGGCGACCCCGCAGGCCGAGGTGTCATGCAAGACGACTACCACAAGACACTGGGACTGAGCAACTACATCGCCTACCAGCGTAACGCCGTGTCGATTTCGAACCACCTGTCGTTCTACCAAAGCAAAAACAACGCCAGCCCCTACGGCACCTACGACTACTACCTCTCCCTCTCGCCCGAGCTCTCGCCCTACAACGACGAGGGAAAAATAGCGACACTCCTCCCCGACGGCTCGACCAACCCCCTGCATGAAGTCTCGACCGGCTCCTTCAACAAGGAAAAGATACACACCATTCAAGACCGGCTGAAAGCCACCATCACCCTCCCGGCCGACCTGTATATCGAAGGGTCGTTCTCATTCACCCGGGAGACGGCACAGAACGACCTCTACATCTCCCCCTCCTCGGGACGCTATGTCGATGCCGAAGAGGGCAGCTACACGGGGCGATACGACATCACCCGCGACAACCAACTTGCCTTCGAGGGCGACCTGGCACTGCGTTACGACAAGAAGTGGAAGAAATCGGCCTTCGGCACCTCGCTGGCCGTGGCCTTTCTCAGCGAGAAATGCTACGGCGAGACTCTCGGCGGATATGGCATCTTGAACGACCGCATGGCCTATATCTCCTTCACCCAGAGCTACTCCGACGAAGAGCCTGTGGCAACACGCGAATACGACCACAACCTGGCCGGACTTTTCTCGGCCCACTACCAGTATGACAACCGCTACGGCGTGTCGGCCGGCCTCCGCATCGAGAAATCATCGCTGCTGGCCCCCCGTGCCCGCACGGCCCTCTTCTACAACGCCGGGCTCTTCTGGAACCTCCACAACGAAGCCTTCCTGCGCAACAGCGGCCTGGAACAACTCACGCTGGCCCTCTCGCACGGTACCAGCGGAGGCATAGGCTTTGCCAATAACGCCTACACCATCACCTACGACAACAATATCGGCAACGAGTACATCTACAACTACTATCTCATAGGCTCCTCCATCGTGCTCATGCCCAACGACCGCCTGCGCTGGTACACCGTCATGCGCGACAACCTGTCGCTCTCGGCACGTTACCGCAACTTCGCAGGCTCGGTGCTCTTCTACTCGCGCATCACGACCGACCTGCCCGTCATCACCCCGCTCCCCCTGTCGACGGGATACCCCTACACATTCGGCAACGGCGGGAAAATCAGCAACCGGGGCATCGAAGGCTCACTCTCCGTCGACCTGCTGCCGGGACACAAGGGGCTGTCGCTGCTCACCTTCGCCTCGGTAGCCTACAACATCAACCGCATCGAAGAGGTGCCGGCCTACTTTGCCTCGCTCTACAACGAGGCCGTCGCCCGTAATGCCGAGACGACAGGGACCGCCGCCGTCGCGGGATTCCTGCAACCGGGCTACTCCGTCACCGAACTTTACAGCACCGACCCCGCCACCGGGCAACTCACCGCCGAAGGGCCGGCCACACCCACGGTACAGGGCAACTGGGGCTTGTCGGGCACATGCGGCAAATGGCAGTTCAACCTCCTCACCACTTTCTCGGCCGGGGCAAAAGCCTACGACGCCGAACGGGCCTCCACTGCCCCAAATCCTTATGTAAGCGACAACCGCTTCACCCTGCGCAACGTGCAGGTGGGATACACGTTCCCGCTGTGGAAGGTCGCCGGGCTGACCGTCATCGCCTCGGGCGAGAATCTGGTGCGATATACCTCGGCCGACAGCAACATCGGCTATTATTATCCCTGCGCCCGCACCTTCACGCTGGCACTCCGTCTACAACTCTGATATGAAAGACATGAAACGATACATACGAGTTCTGTTGCTTCTCCCGTTGGTGGCCTGCTCCGACTGGTTCGACGCCGTGCCCGACAACGAGAACATTCCCGACAAGAAATTCTTCGGCGACGAGAACGCCTTCTACAACGCGCTCGTCGACGTCTATACCCAACTGCGCAGCACCGACCTCTACGGCGGCAATCTCACGCTCTCCATGCTCGAATTCATGGGGCAGGACCTCGCCCCCTACGACACCCCGAGCAGCGACCTGAGCCGGTTCCGTTACGACACGCCCGAGAACAGCGCCCGCATCGCCACCGTCATGCAGCAGATGTACAGGGCCATCGCCTCCTGCAACAAGACCCTCGACGAGATAGAGCACACCGACGTCTTTTTCTACAACGCCGGACAGAAGGAAATCATTACCGGCGAGCTCTACGCCCTGCGGGGAGCCCTGCATTTCGATCTGCTACGCCTCTTCCACCCGTCGGTGACCCAAGAACCCGACTTTGCGGGGCTGCCCTACATGACACAATTCGGCACCGAAACGGGAGCGCCGCAGACTTCGATGCAACTGCTGAACCACATTCTCGACGACCTCTCACAAGCCGCCACGCTGCTCAGAGAGTACGACCCCATCTTGTCGGGCTGGAACTACACCAACACATCACCGGGGCAAATCGACAACCGGTTGCGGACATTCTTCCTCAACTACTACGCCGTAACCGCCCTGCAAGCCCGCATCTACCTCTACATGGGCAACTATGAAATGGCTCTCGAAAGGGCGCAGGAGACATTCACCCACCTGCAAAAGGTGGCGGCCGCTTCGCAACTCTTCTACTACGTCGTCCCGGGAAAATACAACAGCGACTTCTGTTTCTCACGCGAGCACATCTGGGGCATATCGTCGATGCCCGACGGTTTCACCGCCCTCTCCGAT
Organism: Candidatus Caccoplasma merdavium; assembly: GCA_018715595.1. Taxonomy (NCBI): domain Bacteria; kingdom Pseudomonadati; phylum Bacteroidota; class Bacteroidia; order Bacteroidales; family Bacteroidaceae; genus Candidatus Caccoplasma; species Candidatus Caccoplasma merdavium. The sequence continues at coordinate 93,894 of DVLI01000011.1, forward strand.
ACGATGTTCGCCTCGCGCAAGATACGCGTGCGCAGCGACCTGGCAGCCGTCTTTCCCGACGTCAACGACACCCGTTTCCGTGAATGGTTTACCCGCCAGGACGACGGGAGTTACACCCTGCAACACAAGTTCGGGTCAAGCACCCTGCTCTCGGGATACATTTACAGCACGAGCGGCGGCGAGTCGGACCTGCCGGCCCGCATTCCCGTCATCAAGCTGGGTGAGGTGGCCCTCATCGCCGCCGAGGCCCTCAACCATGACATGCGGCCCGACGAGGCGGCCGAGTGGCTCATCGAACTGCAATCGTCGAAAAGAAGCACCCTCGTCGAACAGCTGAAAGCCGAAGGGAAAATATCGGTCGAGACCATAGCGGCCGCCATTCGCGACGAATACCAACGCGAGTTCTGGGGTGAAGGCCAGCGCTTCTTCTTCCACAAACGCATGGGCGACACCCGCATCGCCTCCTACGCGGGCGACAGCATCGACATCTCCAACGAACAATACACCTGGCCTATCCCGGCCGGAACCATCTCGGTAAACCTGCAATAAATGAAAACGCGCACCCTGTATATCCTGCTGATACTCCTGACGGGACTGTTCCTCTTCCCGGCAGAAAAAGCCCGTGCCCAGAAAAAGACATCGGTGCATCTGCAAAACAGGCCCTTGAAAGAGCTGCTGCACACGGTACAGAAAAACGAGCGGCTCTACCTCTACGTCGACCCGTCGGTCGACATCGACAAGAACATCTCGGTATCGACCGAATACAGCGAGCCCCTGACCATGCTGAGCCAGGTCGACAACACGCTCTCATACCGCATCATCGACAACACGCTCGTCGTCACCCCCCGTAAAGCCCCGGACAACCGGCTCATCGGTCTCGTGCTCGACGAGAACGGAGAACCCCTGTCGGGAGTCACCCTGTATGGCGACTTGGGCAAAGCCTCAGGAGCCACCCTCACCGATGCAGACGGACGCTTCTCTCTCCCAAAGGCCAGCTGCGGAAAAAGCCTCACCGTCTCGTTCATCGGCTACGAAAAACAGACACTCGTCATCGGCTCGAAAACGTTCTTCTGCATTCTCCTCAAAGCCGATGTGAACGAGCTCGACGACGTCATCGTGACCGGGTATGCCCCCAAAGCCAAGAACAGCTTCACGGGTACCGCCGTGCAGGTCAAGGGCGAAGAGTTGCGCACCATCAACAACACAAGTTTCTTCGACGCCCTGAAAGTATTTGACCCCTCGTTCAAGGTAGTCGACTCGCGCGAGCTCTTCGGGTCGGACCCCAACTTCGTGCCGTCGCAAATCGACATACGCGGTCAAAACAGTTTTCCCGACATCTCCGAGAGCAACCTGCGCACCGAAACCAGTCTGCCGGTATTCATTCTCGACGGGTTTGAAGTCGATGTCGAGAAGGTCTACGACCTCGACATGAACCGCATACAGAGCGTCACCATACTCAAAGACGCCTCGGCATCGGCCATCTACGGCTCCCGTGCCGCCAACGGCGTCATCGTCATCGAGACCCGCAGCCCCGAAGCCGGCAAACTGCAAATCAACTACTCGCTCACCGCGGGATTGCAAGTACCCGACCTCTCTTCCTATAACTTGATGAACGCCTCCGAAGCGCTCGAATTCCAGAAAGCCGCCGGCGTATTCGACGCCCTCACCGAAGGCGAAGACCCCGGTACCCGCCTCAACTCCTACAACCTCATCAAGCAGGAAATCATGAGCGGCACCGATACCTACTGGCTCTCCAAACCGCTGCGCGTGGGCTTCCAGCACAAACACTCGCTGCTCATCGACGGCAGCGTGAAAAACGAAGACGCCGAGAAGGAGGGGGGCATGCGCTACTCGGTGAACCTCGCCTACGGACAGAACAACGGCGTGATGAAAGGCTCCGACCGCACCACCTACGAGGCCGGCACCAAGCTCCTCTACAACAGCAAGAAACTCTACGTCACCAACGACCTGCAATTCAGCATGGTGGACAACAGCGAATCGCCCTACGGCGAATTTTCGAGCTACACACAGGCTCTGCCCTACCACCGCGAGAAAGATGCCGATGGCAACTACTACCGCACCCTGTCGCTGGCCAATGTCGCCCCCGAGGGCATGAGCCTCTCCATTCTCGCCCAGCAGGAATCGCCCGTGTACGAAGCCAAATACCTCAACTCGTTTACCGAAAAAGAGACCTACAACCTCACCAACAACACCAGCATCAACTGGGAGGTATTCTCCGACCTGCGTATTCGGGCCAACTTCTCGGTATCGTACGGCTTCAACCGCACCGACGCCTACATCTCCCCGCAAAGCTTCTCCTACATCAACAGCGACGACAACTCGTCGACTACTCCCAGCACGCTGTACAGCCGGGGAAAATACACGCTGAGAAACAGTTCTTCGCTCAGCTACAAGGGCAACGTGGTAGCCTCCTACACCCGCTCGTTCGGCTACCACGACATACAGGCCATCTGGGGTGGTGAAGTGAGCCAGGACGATTACAACAGCGACGGCTACACACTCACCGGCTTCCTGGGCGATGCCCTCAACTACCTCTCCTACGGCGTGCAGTACGAGCTCTACGGACGGCCGTCGGGCAGCGAGAGCAAGGTGCGGGCCGCCGGAACGTTTGCCAACTTCAACTACTCGTTCCGCAACCGCTACCTGGTCGACCTCACCGGACGCATCGACGGCTCGTCGATTTATGGAAAAAACCAGCAGACCGCCCCGTACTGGTCGGCCGGTTTCCGCTGGAACGCCCACAACGAGTCGTTCCTCAAAGGCAACGACCATCTGCAAAAGTTGGCCCTGCGCCTCAACATCGGTACCACCGGCAACCAGAACTTCACCAAGAGCCAGGCTACCAGCCTCTACACGTTCCTCACCGCCAGCTATGGCGGCTACTTCGGTGCCATCATCTCCACGCTCGGTAACCCCGACCTCAAAGGTCAAATCACCTACAACCGCAACATCGGCGCCGAAGGAACACTCTTCGACAACAAGTTCAACTTCGACGTCAACTACTACTACAACACCACGCAGGGCAATCTTACCGAAATCACCATCGCCCCCTCGATAGGATTCAGCTCCTACAAGACCAACATGGGCGACCTCACCAACCAGGGTGTCGAATTCAGTTTCAGCTACACCCCGCTGCGCACCCGCGACCTGACGCTCAACTTCACCCTAAACGGTGCCCATAATACCAACCGCATCACCCGCATCTCCGACACGCTGCGCAAGTACAACGAAGAGATAAGCAAAGAGGCCGAAGAGGGAGCTGCCAACGTCTTCCTCTTCCAGGAGGGAGAGTCGATGAACACCATCTACGCCGTGCGCAGCCTCGGCATAGACCCGGGCACAGGAAAGGAAATCTTCCTCACCAAGGAGGGTGAAAAGACCTTCACATGGAGTGCCAACGACCAGGTGCCGGTAGGTGTCGACGAGCCGATACTCGAAGGGTACATCGGGAGCAACTTCCGCTACAAGGGGTGGGAGATAGGTGCCACGTTCAACTACTCGTTCGGCGCCGACCGCTACAACTACACCCTGCACGAGAAAATAGAGAATGTCGACTACATGGTCAACAACGACCGCCGCGCCCTTACCGAACGCTGGAAACAACCCGGCGACGTGGCCCGTTACAAAGCCATCAACGACAACAGCGTTACGCAGTCGACCTCCCGCTTTGTGCAACGCGAGCGGCTGCTGAGCCTCACCTCGCTGCGCGTGAGCTACACGGTACCGGCCTCGGTGCTGCGCGGCCGCAACCTCTCGATGCTGAAATTCTCCGTCACCGGAAACGAGATATTCTACTGTTCGACCATCAAGCAGGAGAGGGGTCTCAACTATCCCTACGCCCGCTCCATCAACTTTTCGGCCTACATAAACTTCTAACCGTATGAAAAACGTCAACCTCAACATATCACACCTGCTGGCCTCGCTGCTACTGACGGCCTCGTTCTCGGCCTGCGCTTGGCTCGACGTGGGCAGCAACTCCGAAATCGACGGCGACGAGATGTTTCTCAACACCGACGGCTACTACACGGCCATCACGGGTATCTATGTCAATATGGGCAACTCCGACATCTACGGCGGCCTCCTGCCGCTCGCGGCCCTCGAACCGCTCACCCAGCAGTACACCCAGCCCGACAACGACCCCGACCGGCAGAAGTGGGGCCAGTACGACTACACCACCGACGGCGCCAAAACCTTCATCGACGCCGTATGGGGTACAATGTACAACACGATTGTCAACGACAACCTGCTCATCGAAAACCTGCAAAAAGAGGATTGCCCGCCCTTCGACGAAGGGGTGCGCGAGATACTCACCGGCGAAGCCCTCGGCCTGCGGGCCTACATGTTCTTCGACCTGCTACGTATCTACAACACGGCATACAGCGTCGACCCCACCTGCCGCAACGTGCCTCTGAAAAAAGATTTCGGTTTCGCCCTTGGCGAACAGGCCACCACCGCCCAGGCCCTCGACTACCTCGTCGAAGAGCTCACCATGGCCCGTCAGCTGCTCAAAGAGCATGACCCGATAATCACCGGCATCGCCTCGACGAACAAATATGTAAACTACGACCGTCGCTTCCGCATGAACTACTACGCCGCCACGGCACTGCTGGCCCGCATCGAACTCTACCGGGGCAACTACGCCCAAGCCTGCGCCTATGCCGAGGAGGTCATCGCCTGCCCCACCTTCCGGTTTATCGAAGAAGAGGAAATCATCGAGACCGATATCTACGGAAAAGAGCAGAAAATCGACCGTCTCTTCATGCCCGAGATGATTTTCACCCTCGGCAATGAAAATATCCTCGGCATATCACAAGCTTACTATGAAAGCCTCGGTGGCGACTTCGTCAAATCAGGTGCCTGCTACGAGAGCGGCGACCTGCGCCGCAACTGGCTCTATACCAACCCCAGCGCCAACAACAAGATAAACCTCATTCGCTACCAGCGCTCCACGTTGGCCGAAGATGCCCACCTCTACGACACCCCCGCCGTGCCGATGCTCAAACTGGGCGAGATGTACCTCATCGCTGCCGAAGCGGCACTGAACGACCCCTCGTGCAGCAGCCGGAGTGCCGCCGACTGGCTCAACACGCTGAAAAGCCACCGCAACACCACGCTCCTCCCCACCGGAGCCGACAACAGCGCCGTCGAGACCCAGCTCACCCGCGAATACATCTGCGAGTTCAAGGGCGAGGGGCAGTTGTTTTTCTACTACAAACGCCGCAATGCACAGGCCATCGACGACGGCTACTACACGGGAAACACCGTGAAAATGAGCACGGCCAACTACACTTGGCCGCTGCCCGAGTATGAACAGGACTTCGGCTACGGAGCCCAATAAAATACACGGAGGACGTGAACATGAAAAAATACCTCTACCTGCTTGTGGCACTCAGCCTCTGCACCGCCTGCCGCGAAGATGTCATCGACCTCTACAACGCCGAGCGTCCCGCCCTCAACTTCGCCAAGGGTGAATTCAACCCCGGCACCTATCCCGAGAGCTACTCGTTCAACGCCTACTTCCTCGGCGTGGGAGCGGGCGACTACGAGCTGCAAATCCCCGTCCGCCTGCAAGGCACCATCGACTACGATAACGACCGCCTCTACACGGTGCGGGCCAACCCCGGGAAAAGCCAGAATGCCGAGAACGGCGTGCAGTACTCGCTCAGCGAGGAACAGACCTTCCGGAAAGGTCTCTATCAGGACTCCGTGACGGTAACGATACATGTGGGAGCCCTCAACACCGAAGACGACTACCGCATCTGGCTCGAACTGGTGCCCGGCGAGACCTTCGACGCCGGCGTGCCCGACTACCAGTATGTCGTCATCGACTTCATGAAGAACCTCAACACCATGCCCAACTTCTGGTCGAACAACAGCAAGCTGGCCAAGATACCCTACCACCCCAAGAAATGTGAGGTATTCCTCGAAATAAGCGGCATCACCGACCCCGACTGGACCGACGCCGGCGGTACCATACAACTCGAATACTGGATAAACCTCTGCACGCAATACTTCCTCGAAAACGAGATTTACGACGAAGAAACCGGAAACCGCATCTACTTCGACCTATGAAAAGACATCTTCTCCTATACACCCTGAGCCTGCTCGTTGCCGGGCTGTGCGGCAGCTGCCTGCAAGACAAGGACAGCACGGCCACTTGGACACCCGACCACGTCATCGCCGTGTCGGGCATTTCGAGCGACGCATACACCCTCTACCTCGGCGACCGCTTCACCTGCGAGCCGCAGATTACCTTCTCCGACAGCACCCGGGCCGGCGACTACGACTACCGCTGGGTCATCGGGAAAAGCGAAGTCATCTCGCGCGAGAAAAACCTCGACTGGGAAGTCGCCCTGCCCGAAGGCTACAAGCTCAACAGCGACATTCCCGGCGTGCTGGTGGTGCGCAACACGGTCAATGAGCTCGAATTCCGCCAACCCTTCACCATGCGCCTCTTCACCGGCTACACCCCCGAGTACATCGCCATCTACGAGACCGAGGAGGGAAACGTCGAATGGATGTCGTTGCAAGGTACCCCCTATGAATGGACCCGCACCTACGACAACATGATAGAGCGCGTAAACGGCACCACCGTGCCGGGCCCCTTCATCGGAGCCTTCAACTCGACCGACGAAATCGCCATCTTCACCGGCCACGCCCCCGACTACGGAGTCACCGTGAGCATGATCGACTCTGACGAAGGCGACGACTTCGTGGCCAACGTGGGCGAAATCGTGGGCAACATCTACGGCCGCGTGTACCTCGGCAGCGAACCCACGCTCGACATCAAAGACGTCGTGTATGGCGAAGGCGCCAGCAAATACCTCATCAGCAACGGCACGCTGCACGTCTTCAACGGGCTCGAAAAGCGGCTGCCCATGTACGACGAGAGCACCTACATCAAGAGCTCCGGTGTCGCCCAAAGCGTCTCCTCGAAGCAGTTCATGCGTTTCAAGAAAGCCACCTTCGTGCGCCACAACGACGGCCGGGTAGGCTGCTTCCACGTCTACAACGACGTGATGGAGTGGGTGACGGCGGGCAATGAACCGTTCATGCTCGATACCATCTGCGGCTGCTTCTCACAAGCCACCGGCGAAGGCTCCAACAAGCCCTACGACATCTTCCTCGTAGGGGGACGCAACGGCGCCTACCAGATGCACCGTTTCCACGTCGACTACGTCAAGACCACGGTGCAACCCATCGTACACGAAGCCGCCTTTGACCTGCCGGCCGACCTGGTGGGAGAGGTGCGCTACTGGTTCGGCTCCTTCGGCGAGGAGTATGCCTTCTACGCCACCCGCAATGCCGTCTACCGATTCGACTACCACGACATGACCGCCTTCACCCCCGCAGCCGCCCCGCTGGTACAATGGGACGAGAACCTCGAACTTCTCGACCTCTTCGTCTTGCAGGGCAGCACCTTCCGCGACGAAGACGACTGTACGGTAGCCTTCCTCTACAACGCCGAGACCCGCAAGACCACCCTGTGTGTCTACGACACGGTAACCGGCCGCATCTATGCCGAATACACCGACCTGCTGCCGGGTCGCGGTGTCTTCTTCACAGCTCGATAATTGTAAACCTAATCCTCTAAATATGAACGCAGAACGTCCTGTCATCGAATGTAGGAATCTCACCCATTACTACGGGAAGAAACTCGTCTACGAAAATCTGAACATCGTCGTTCCCGAAGGCCACATCATGGGCCTGCTGGGAAAGAACGGCGCCGGGAAAAGCACCACGATAAACATTCTCAACGGCTTTCTCGAACCCCGCTCGGGCCAATGCCTCATCTACGGCGAAGACACGCAGAACCTCTCGCCCGAGACCAAGAAACGCATCGGATACCTCATCGAGGGGCACATCCAGTATAGCTTCATGAACGTACACCAGATAGAGAAATTCTACTCCGGATTCTACGACAACTGGAACCGCGACGCCTACTGGTCACTGATAAACCGCCTGAAAATCACCCCCCGCCAGAAAATATCGACCATGTCGTGCGGACAACGTGCTCAGGTGGCCCTCGGCCTTATCCTCGCCCAGGATCCCGACCTGCTCATTCTCGACGACTTCTCGCTCGGTCTCGACCCGGGTTACCGCCGCCTCTTCATCGACTACATGAGAGAGTACTGCAAGAGCCAGCACAAGACCGTGTTCCTCACCTCGCACATCATTCAAGACATGGAACGCCTCATCGACGACGTCATCATCATGGACTACAACCGCATGCTGGTGCAAGGGCCCGTCAAGGACTTTACCGACCGCTTCAAGGGCTTCGCCTTCGACCTCGACCGCGACGACGTGACCTTCGGCAAAGACGAGGCGGCCAACGTCGAACACATCAACAACCACTACGAGTTCTACACCTACGACGACGAGACGGCCGTCAAGGCCCTGCTCGATGCCAAAGGGCTCGCCTACCGCAACTTCTCGCGCATGAACCTCACGCTCGAAGACGCATTCATAGGTCTCACCGGTAAATACTAAGAGGCAATGAAACCGATATGGCATCTCTTCTACAAGGAATGGATTAAGACCCGCGCCGCCTTCTTCGGCACGCTGATAGTGGGCATCGGCGTGGTCTTCTATATCTTCATCGGCGTCGAAAACCGCATCACGCTCATGGGCGCCAAGGGCTACACCCTGTATATGCTCTACAACAATCCGCCCGTCATCTACTACGGCCTGTTGCGTTATATACCGCTGCTGGCCGCCGTGTGCATAGGCGCGTCGCAGTACGCCCCCGAAGTGGCCCAACGCCGCATACGCCTCACCCTGCACCTGCCCGTGGGCAACCGCACGCTCATCGCCGGCATGGCGCTCTACGGACTGCTGCTCCTCACCCTCTTCAACGCCATCGTCCTCACCCTGTTCTGTTTCAAAAACAGCGCACTCTTCCCGGCCGAGGTGACGGTGCCCGTGCGTGAGACCCTGCTGGGGTGGTTCCTCGCCGCATACTGGGTCTACAACTTCATCGCCTTCACGGCCCTCGAACCCAACCGCATGCGGCAGCTCTTCTATGCCCTCACGGGGCTTGTCCTGCTCTCGCTCTACCTCTACGACGTTCCCTTCCACGGGGCTTACAGCACCTCCATGCCCGTGTTGGCACTGCTGGCGCTGCTTTCCTGCCCCCTCGTCCTGTTCAGCGGATACCGATTAAACAAAGGAGAAAGATAATGACACACAAGATACTGCACATCATTGCCGCCCTTTTCACGGCCGCAGCCGCCGCTCTCGTCCTGCCCTACTTCTGCAAGAGCAGCCCGACGTTCTTTTCCCACCTCTATACCGACGTCGTCTACTCCGAAATCTTGCAGGACTTCATCTTCTCGCGCTACGAATACGTCGACCGAGACGGGCAGACAACGGCCTATACCGTCTATCGCGACTCCCGCGGCAACCGCATCGACCGCTCGGCCGTCGACTCGCTCTGCCCCCTCAACAATGCCACCCAACTGGCTTTTGAAAACCGCTTCCCCGACACCATCTGCGGTGTAGCCGTTACGGCACGGCAGGCCGAAGAGGCCGTCTTCCGCCACCGCATATCGATGCCCGCTCTCGACTATGGCCTCTACGACCTGGTCGACAGCCATAGCTACCTGTCGCAAAAATTCAACACGCAAGACCTCCTGCGCTTCACCGCAACGGGGCTGGAATTTCTCCTTCCCGAAAGCAACAGCATCGACACGGCCAAGACCCGCATCTTCGACTGGGCACTCGCCGAGAGTGGCTTTGAAGCGCCGATGACCCGCATATGGTCACCCTCGAACCGCACCGACATCGAACAGCAGGGTTTCTTCCTCAACGACCGCAACGGCCGCCTCTTCCGCCTCTCCATGACCGAGGGAGCCCCCGTCGCAGAACCGATCGCCCGCCCCGACGACAAGGAGGTGCTTCTCATGAGCTTCGGCGACGAAGAAGATTTCCTGGCCATCGTCGTCACCACCGACGGCAGCAGCTACCTCATGCCCCGCGACCGCGCGTCATACCGCCGCCTGCCGCTGCCCTCGTTCAAGGGAAAGAGCGTCTCGCTCTCGGGCAATCTCTTCTACTACTTCTTCACGCTCGATGCGGCCGACTCCACCGAGTATGTCGTCGTCGACAAGTCCCTGCGCCCGGTAAACCGCCACACCTTGGCACACCCCGCACCCGACCGTGCCTTTAAAGCCGCCGACTACCTGTTGCCGGTGCGCATCACCCAGTCGGCCTCGTCGGGCATCGACCTCCGCTGGGGCGACCCGGCCCGCTTCCTGCTCGTCAACGTCGTGCTGGCCATCATCACCTTCGTTCTGCGCCGCCGGCAGGGATACAAACTCCCGGCACAGCTCATCGACACCCTCCTCGTGTTGCTGCTGGGCCTCTGCGGCATGGCTGGCGCATTTGCCATACCTTACCGCCGTAACGATAAAAAAGAAAACCTCCCGCTATGACACGCACACAGATAAAACACCTGCTCTACAAAGAGTGGATAAAAACACGCTGGTATGCCGCCGTGGGGCTCGCAGGAAGCCTCATTCTGTCGGTCTATGCCTGCATCGATGCCGTCTCCACCTTCCACGACATGGGCGGCACCTTCTTCTACTCGACCCTGCTCACGGGCAATATCGCCCTCATGACGCAGCTCAAATACCTGCCCCTGGCAATAGCCCTGCTCATCGGGTTGCCCCAATTCCTGCCCGAGATTACCAACAAGCGCATACGCCTCACCCTGCACCTGCCCGTGGGCAGCACGGCCGTCGTCTACACGATGGTGCTCTACGGCCTCGCCGTGTTCTGCTGCACGCTGCTCCCGGCCCTGCTCATCACCACGGCCACGCTGGCGGCCTGCTTCCCCGCCGAGGTGGTCGTCGCCACCTTGCAGACCCTGCTGCCCTGGCTGCTCGGCGGCATGACCGCCTACTTCTTCACGGCGATGATAGCCTTTGAGCCAGTGTGGAAATTCCGCTTCGGCTATATCCTCATCGCCTATCTCACCCTGCGCTTTTTCTACCTCGGCTACGGGGTGGGAAATGCTGTAACCGCCTACCCGCTGCTGCTCGTCATCACCCTGGTGTCGAGCCTGGCGGTCATCTACACGTCGCACCGTTTCAACAAAGGAGAGCTCTGATTATGGCAAAGATTGTACGTTTCCTCCTGATACTCATCACCATCTTCACCCTGTCGTTCTATCTGCCGTCGCTCTACCAACGCACGGTCGAGAAACGTCCGCTGAAAACCATGATATATTTCAGCGAAGTGTCGCACGACTTCGTCATTGCCCGCGAAAGCATCGACTCCACCACCCAGGAAGCCGCCATGCTTTACTACGACACCCGGGGTAATCTTCTCACCGAGACCGAATACATGCAGCTGTTGCCCTTCAACAACCGCCGTAAACTGAAACTCATGGGCCTCATGCCCGACTCGCTCGACGGTGTCGCCCTCACGACCGACGTGCTGAAAAACGTGAAACGCAGCATGCTCGTGGCCGACCGCTCGTTCAGCTACGGACTTGCCCCGCTCTTCGAGTCGGCACCCGAAAGGGTAGGGGTCTCGCTCCCCGACGACATCTTCCGCATCGGGAAGAAGGGCATCGAGTTTATCGACTGCACGACGGGAGAGGTGCTCCAAGAAAAAAGCGCCCGCTTTGCCCGGGCCATGCAGGCAGCCGGCTTTGAAGCACCCGCCCGCGACATCTATGGCATACCCTCCATCATCAAACGCTGGGACAGCGGCTACTTCATCACCGACCGCAACGGCCGCCTCTTCCACCTGATGATGGTAAAAGGCGCACCCTACTGCCGCGCCATCGAGACCGGATTCGAGATAAAGAACATCAAATGCCACACCGACGAAGAGATATTCTGCCACCTCTTCGACACCGACAACCGCCTCTATGTGCTCACGACCGACTACCGGCTGCTGCCGCTCCCGGTAGAGACGCCGTCGGGACGCTGCTTCATGACCTCGAACGACTTCTTCCGCACCTACAAGACGACAGAGAAAGACACGAGTATCCTCTTCGCCCTCGACCCGTCGTTCGGCTTCGTCGCCCGCTACGCCGAGAAAATCGACCACTACGACGACACCCCCGAGGCCGCGTGGGAGAGACGCCTCTTCCCCTTCTCGACGATGAAGACTCCGGGCTATGCCCACTTCATTCCCCTGCCTAACCCGGTGCGCGACTTCTGGATAACCAACCTCGTGTGCTTCCTCGTGTGGGCCGCGGTCAAAGCCTACAAACGCCGCTCGTTCCGCCGCCCCGAAAACATCGGCGATGCCATCGTCATACTGCTGACAGGTATCTACGGCCTGATAGCCGTATGGCTCTTCCCCAACCGGAAATAAACCATCTATCTTCTCACCCCAAAAATTCATCACTATTATGGAGACAACAAATGCTAAACAACAAAAAATCTCGTTTGTAGGGTTCGCCGCCTTCATGATTGTACTTTTCACCATGCCGCTGGGTCATGCCGCCATGATTATCATGGAAAAGACATTAGGAGAAACCTATCTCACCCCCGCGGCCTTCGTACTGGGGCTCCTGGGCGCCGCTCTGGCTATCTGGGGCTTCTACATGAAAAACGAAAACGGAGCCACCTTTGCCGGCCTCATCGGCGGTCTCATGACATGGACCGGGTGGATAGAATTTACCTTCGTCTACTACGCCCACCGCTACGGCGTGGCTCCCTATATCGAAAACGGAGAAGTCGCCACCAAACCCGAATATCTGGTGATGATGTCGTCGATAGGATTCTTTGCCGTGGTGATGATGTTCTACATTTTCAGCGCGCGCACCCGCTGTGTATTCTTCTGCTGGGTGCAAAAGAAACTCGGCCTCAACCGGCACGAAGAGTCGTTGCAGACCGTCCACCGCAACCCCTCGCTCACGACCTTCATGGAGACCAACGTGCTGCTTTGGGCCTGCTACATGGTGCTCATGTTCGCCTATGACGACCACCTGCTGGGCGACCGCCACCCCGTCACGGCCTTCATCGCCTTCGGCAGTCTCGTGTGGTCGGCCTATCTCTTTGTGAAGCTCATGAAAATCAAACACATCGGATACGCCATACGTTATGCCATTCCCACGGTCATCATCTTCTGGAATTTCGTCGAAATTCTCGGCCGCTGGGACTTCTTCCACGAAATATGGACCGAACCGGGCCAGTACAAGACCGAAATCATCATCATGTTCGTCGTCTTCCTCCTCTTCTCGGCCTACCTCTTCTTCCGCAAAAAACAGGAAACCAAATAAACTATTCACCTTTAATTAAAAATCCTATGAAGAAAATTTTACTCTTCACGGCATTCCTTGGCTGCTTTGCCTGGGGATACGCACAGACCAAAAACGTGGCTGTTGAAACCGCCGGTACGCTCAGTACCCTCCTCACAGCCGATGAGACCGCTACCCTGACCGACCTCACCGTAACCGGCTCCATCAACAAAGCCGACCTCAACACCCTCAACGGCATGCCCGCCCTGGCTACCCTCGACCTCAGCGGCGCCAACATCGTGGCTTCGTCCGACGGCGAAACTTCCTACGCCGAGAACACCATTCCCGAAGCAACCTTCATGGGCAACAAGGCTCTTATTTCGGTACT